>NZ_AJIN01000074.1:0-4427 GCF_000257925.1 Prevotella sp. oral taxon 306 str. F0472 | reverse complement strand
CGTGCGGTAAGACGCAAAACAATAAGGAATTACAAACAAAATAACAATAAAACTATGGGATATTTTATCATTACGGATTCAAATTGGGCAAAGTTGAGGAACGAGATACTCAGTCTTGCCGAGACCTGTCACAAGGCATTCGGGGAACAGAGCAAGCATACCGATTGGCTTCACAATGGTGATGTGTGCAAGTTGCTTAATATCAGCAAGCGTACTTTGCAGCATTATCGGGATACAGGCGTGCTGCCATTCTCCCAAATCGGGCACAAGTGCTATTACAAGCGTGAGGATGTGGAGCAATTGCTCCAAACCAAAACAGAGAAATCAAAAACGGATAAAACTAATATCAACAAATAAATAGAAAGATTATGGAACAGGTAAGAGACTTGAACATGGAGGCTGACGATATGCAGGTGGTGCTGTACGCTATCAGCGGAGTAAGCAAGAGAATTAAGGAAGTGGCACAGACACACAAACCGCTCTTTGGCGGTGAGTACTTCCTCACAGGCAAGGAAGTGTGCGAGCAACTGTATATCAGCCCCCGCACCCTGCAAGACTATCGGGACAGGAGGATTATTCCCTACACACAGTTTGCAGGAAAGACACTCTATAAAGCATCGGATTTGGAAAAGATATTAATGATGAATTATAAGAATAACAACTTGCGTTAAAAAGATACTGTACCTTTTTAGCAGAGTATCTAAATCATGAATTATCATATGCGAATAAGAATTATTACTTTAAAAAGATTGATGACTGGATTTTTTGAGTATCTTTGTACTAATAATAAAATTCACATTATGAACGAAACTATTATATTAAAAAAGTTTGCTGACATTGACTTAAATGATTCTTTCTTCACAAGTCTCAAGGAGGACTATCCTGAATTTGAGGCTTGGTTTAATAAGAAATCAAAAGATAGGAGTAAAGCCTATGTTCAGTATTTGAACAATAATTTACAGGCTTTCCTGTATTTAAAGGATGAAAGTGGAAAAGAATTGAAAGATGTTATTCCAAATCGTCCTGCATGCAACCGTCTAAAAGTCGGAACTTTCAAGATAGATGCTCATAACACAAAACTTGGAGAACGATTCGTCAAGAAGATAATGGATGCTGCACTCTATATGAAAGCAGATGAGATTTATGTAACTATATTCGCCAAACATCATGGACTTATAAAAATCCTGCAGAGATATGGTTTCAATGAGGAGGGTAAAAAAGGTGAGGAACTTGTCTTGGTGAAGAACATGAAATCATTGATTGGTGACCAAACAAGGGACTATCCCCTTTTAACTATCAAGGGGAAACGCAAGTTCTTATTGTCAATATATCCAAAGTACCACACACAACTCTTTCCGGATTCTATTCTCCAGAATGAAGAAAATCACAAGTATGAATTGATAAAGGATGTATCTCATACGAACAGTATTCACAAGATTTATCTTTGTTTCATGCCTGACACTGCGATATTGCAACCTGGTGATTTAGTAGCAATTTACAGAACTAAGGATGACAAAGGACCAGCTCGTTATCGCAGTGTAATCACATCTATATGCCAAATAGAGGAAGTTAGGAAGAACAAAGATTTTGCAACTGTGGAAGATTTCGTAGCGTACGCCAATTATTACAGCATTTTTGACACACAGGAACTGGCACAATGGTATAAAAATAAAGACTGCATTGTGTTGAAAATGACATATAATATTGCACTGACAAAACGAGTAACAAATGGATATCTGACTGACGAATTAAAAATCACCCCTAAATATTGGGGATTCTTCCAATTGTCCGATGAGCAGTTTGATAAAATATTAGAGAAAGGAGAAGTAGATGAAAGTGTTATTGTCGATTAAACCAGAGTTTGCCGAAAAAATATTCAACGGAACAAAAAAATACGAATTTAGGAAAAGTATTTTCAAAAATAAAGATGTTGATAAAGTTATTGTTTATGCCTCTTCACCTTTGCAATATGTGATTGGTGAATTTGAGATAGACTCTATCCTTAATGATAACATAGACAGGATATGGGAACAAACGCATGAAACTTCGGGAATCAGTGAAGATTTCTATCGTGAATATTTTGCAAACAGACCTGTTGCCTATGCCATTAAGATAGGTCAGGTTAAAAGATATAAAAGAAAAAAACGATTGAGCGATTATAATATAAATTTTGCCCCTCAATCTTTTATCTACATTTAATCAGGTTTTTAAATGCGTTATAGTGGCAAGTATCCTCTTGATAAAAGAGGGTACTCACCATTATATATTGTTGTAAACTACCAGACAGAAGATAACATCTTAGCACAAAAGTAGATTATCCCTCTTCCGATTTTACTTAGCCGAAAGTTATTAGTTACCGTGAGTTGGTATGGTTATTTGATTAAATTGTATATTCTCGTCCCACATTGGTAATTCTGTAACTTTCAGATCTGGCAAAAGAAAATCCTCTTTATTAGGGAACTTCCCTAAGATTGTTTCATCACTGATAGATAATCTTGAACGTATCTTTTTGAAGAATTTCACCTCAGAATACTCTATCCGGTTATCTGCCTCAATAGCATTGAATGCAAGTGATACCAGCAACAGTTGCTCCTTCTCGTTCAGATCTTCCGTAGCAATTTCATTAAGGTAGTTTTGTAGAAACATACTGCCTCGCTTATTAATTTCATTAATCCACGCATTAATATACCTTTCAGTATCCATATCGTTGAAAAGTTTATCTTTGGTACCAAGTTCTCTTATCAAGTGGATTTCTTCTTCGGCAATGTCTCCATCGCATGCTATACAACAGAACACTGTTTTTAAATATAATTCTTTCTTTGTCATAATCATTTATACATTAAAACCTATTCGAGGTCTGTTTTTTGTCTTGCTTTGTGTTTCGCCATTCATCATTGCACGAATGCATTCATATTTATTTAACTCATTAGCACTGAGCGATGGCTGAATATTTGTTATTACAGATGTCAAGATTTCCATAGTTATCTTGCAATGCTGTCGAAGCGCACATCTAGAAGCATCATTGACTATCAATTGAATATCAGCAGACACATAATTCTTAGTCATGTCTGCTAAAAGTTGATAATCCAAACCAAAGTCGTATGGGCGCTTTTCAAGATACAATCTGAATAACGCCACCCTTGCTTCTGTATCTGGTACACCTATGTAAAACTTTTTATCTAATCTACCTGCACGTAGTATTGCAGGGTCTATCATATTTGGGTAATTAGTTGCACCAATGATAAAAACTCCTTTTTCACCTGTCTTATCCATTTGAGCGAGCATTTCATTGACAGCACTTTTTGACATCTCGTGTACATCGCTACTATCACGATTAGGCACGAGTTCATTCATCTCATCAATGAAAATCACCGTTGGTGCATTATCTTCTGCTTCCTTGAACATTCTTGCTATGTTCTCTTGTGTTGCATTAACATAACGGCTTTTCAATGTAGCGGGAGTGATGCACATAAAGTTAAAACCTAGTTCCTCTGCAAAATGTTTGGCAAAAAATGTCTTTCCACAACCCGGAGGTCCATAGAGTAACATTCCATTGGGAATAGTAACGCCATAACGTTGATATTCCTCTGGATGATGAAGTGGTTCTATCACTTCTTCATACATTTGCTGTTTCAGTTCTTCCATACCTGCTACAGCAGAGAACCCTTCACCTATTTTCTTTGTTGGTGTTAGAATTGCAGCCTCGTTCGGTTGCAATCCTGATAGGATTTCCCGCTTGGTAGACTGATGTTCCACCCTGACTTCACCGTCAATAGCCTTAATAAATTCTTGGGCTGTTTGGAATCTATTCTCTGCGTCATAACTTAGTGATTTGGCTATGACATTCAGCAGTTGATCATCAAACTCATATATGTTATCTTTTGACAGTTTAAGCTTTTTGTTTCGTTCTGCCAAGATGTAGTCCACCACATCTTGATTATCTTTTTTAGAAATCCTTAATTCCGCAACACTATTATAAATTAAACTTTTTAAGTACCTGAGCAACAAAAAGTTGCTCAGGATTTTGCCATGTCAGAATTTTCACTTATCTTAGTGTTGCAAAAAAAAACAAGAGAATCCAACGATAGACATGGCGAAGATACAAATTAAATCTGAGAGACTCACTCCTTTTGGGGGATTATTTTCAATCATGGAGCAATTTGACTCCACATTATCATCTGTCATCGACTCAACCCTCGGTCTAAGGTGTAGATCGTTCGGTTATCAGTACAGCGAAATCATCCGTTCTCTCATGAGTATCTACTTCTGTGGCGGTTCATGTATTGAGGATGTCACTACTCATTTGATGAACCACCTCTCACTTCATCCGACACTTCGCACTTGTAGCTCTGATACTATCCTCAGGGCGATAAAGGAGTTGACGCAAGAAAACATTTCATACACATCAGATATGGGCAAGACCTACG
>NZ_AJIN01000073.1:0-5724 GCF_000257925.1 Prevotella sp. oral taxon 306 str. F0472 | reverse complement strand
CACACTGCTCTTTTTACCTTATTATTTAACTAAAGTTTCCCACCCCTTAAAACACCAACTTTTCTCATTTTCCTTTGTCTGTCTTCCCCCATATCCATTGACTGTTAACACATGCCTAACAGAAGTTATGCAGACTATCCACATACTTCGTCCCATTTTTCCAACGCTTCAGCCATTACAAGGATTTTGCTCATCTCTTTGTCGTTTCCGCTGATTGTAGCCATAAGGTATTGGGGCGTCATTCCAAGTATTTCTCCTAAAATGCGAAGAATGCGTTCGATGCAGGTAAGAACTCGCTTCCATAACGTGAGTGCCATGAGATCACCCTCCATATCCGAAAAGAGTTCGCCCATGGTTTGATATTCTGTGAATCTCTTTTCCAAAGCCATGACGGTATATGTAAGGTAACACAGCGTTGCGTCGGCTATCTGACCATTAAAGTCACAACCTTGATAACCTCCTAATCCGAGATATTGCTTAGTCTCCTTGTTCATCACCTCTATGTTCCATCTAATCTGATACACTTCAAAGGCTTTTACGAAAGACATCGTTGTATCCGTGGTGAGCAGAACGTTCCATGCGGAGTTTCTACCATACTTGATGAGGAAGATTCTGATAGGTATATCTCCTAAGTTGCCGTTGAGCTGAATATATCGACATTTGTATTTACGACAGTTCTTTCCTCGTTCACGTTCATAGGTGGCAATGAGTTCTGCAGCATTTTTCTTTTTGCCCGATATAGTGTATTTTGTCTTTCCCATTTTTGCAAGTCCAACAAAGTGCATTGCCCCTTTACCTATGCTTCTAACACATGTCATAAGTTGCTCGCAGGTGAACCAACTATCGGTAATCACATACTTCGCATGTAACCCCATCTTCCATCCACGGCGAAGCATATCCATGGCAACTTCCAGCTTAGACATCTTACACTCTTGAAAGCGCTTATAATCAGGATTGCCGGTGTTCCTCTTGGTGTGATATGCCTTTTTGAGTTGCTGTCTTGTCAGCCCGTAGTTGCCTTGCTTCCCCTTTTCTTGATGTAGTGAAAAATCAAAGGGTATAGTTGTCTTGCCGTCAAAGAAGGCACAAAGTAACAGCTTGTAGCCCAATACGCATCTGCCTTTCATATGGTCGAAAACACGACTGATACCCTCCATCCTCACACCACTCTTCTCAAGTACGGTGTCATCTATAATGAAACATGTAGTGGTATCTGATTGAGGAACTTCGCCATACTTACGCAATAGGCACATATAACGCAGTGCAAAGTGGTTCATCAATCGTCTCCAATCCATCTGTGGGCGAATCATCATGCGATAGAAACAGTTCTTACCATGATTTGAAAGCTCATATATCTTATGTTTGCATATACTATGGATGCTCTCGCCCACAATGCGGAAGAGGCAAAGAGAGAGGAGCAACTCCGAAGCCGAAACTCCGTCCTGTTTCTCCAATGAAAGGCGAGATAATAGGTGACCGATGCCAAACTTGCCAAAAAGATGAAATAAATCATCACTCATTCGGGTTTTAACACTCAAAAGTTTGGATAACTCACTTATTTTCTCTATTTTTGCTTCCATAACAGTTTTGTTGTCTTGTCTTTAAAATCAGTTCTTTAGCGATTACTAATTTACAAAGAAAATTCGACAAACTGTTATTTTTCTATCTATTTATTTGGGTGGGAAACTTTAGTTATAATACTAAATTCAAATGGACTTAAAATAGTAATTCTCCTCCAACATCCTTTCCAAGTCCGAAGCCTTGTAGAGTATCTTCCCTGCAAACTGCGTGTAGGGTATAATCTTCCTGTCTCGGTAGTCCTGCAAGGTGCGGGGACTGATATACAGCCGCTCGCACACTTCCTTTCCTGTGAGGAAAAGTTCGCCTGCAAAGAGTGGCTTGTGTGTCTGTGCCACTTCCACAATCCGTTTTCCTACACCTCTCAACGCTGAGACAACCAGCTGCATCTCGTCCGTCTCCATGTTCAAGTCTCTTGCTGTTTCCATCATATCTGTCTGTTTTTAGGTTTGTTCAATTTCGTAAGAAGCAATGCTTCCACATCCTCGCGCTTGTAATAGCACTTGTGTCCGATTTGCGTAAACGGCAGCATGCCCGTATCACGATAATGCTGCAAGGTGCGTTTGCTGATATTCAGCAGCTGGCACACATCGCCGTTGTGCAGCCAGTCCGTGTGCTTGCTTTTCTCTCCGAATGCCTTGTAGCAGCATTCCGCAAGGCTCAAGATTTCATCCCGAAGCTTTGCCCAATTGGTTTCCGTAATGATGTAATAGTTCATAATCATATTTTGTTATTGTTTATTGTTTGTTGTTTCAGGTCCTTCCTGTTTCCATCGGCAAAGGTAATGACGTGCGTACACCTCTCAAAGCCGTGAAGAACAACAGGGAAGGATCGGGAAGAATGAGGAAAAAGCAATCCACATCATCGGTTCGCATTTGCGTTTTCCTGCCCCGTCTTCTTCTTTTGTTGCAAAGACAATGCAAGCGAGTACAGAGGAAAGTTCACTTATCCTTTGCCGAGCGCAGCTTGTCTTATGCAAAATTAATATCGGGCATTTCTTATTCCATCACTTTTCATTCAAGTGGCAGTTGTGGCGCTATGACAAGGACAAAAGAGACAGATTGATGTTCTTGCCACTGCACAAATGAGGTTAATAAGGTAATCAAAGCAAAAGAGTGCATCTGAAAGCAAACAACGACATCCGTATTTCTACTAACCTATCTTTCCTGTCATCCGTTTTTTGCTTAATGAGGCGATAAATGCTCTTTTTAACAGCCTGTTTCCCTAAGAATTTTGCAGCAGACAGATGCAACATTATGCAAGAAGGCTTTGAATGCTTGGAAGTTACGCATTCTCACCCTAACTTCACTCTTGGAAACCAATTCAAGGAAATAATGAAAAAGAACGCAGATGCAGGCAATATAGATAACAGAAGAAATCCTCATCGCAGGGGTAGCTCATCCAAGAACGCAGAGATAGAAAACTACCTCTCCACACACTACGAGTTCAGATACAATACAGTATTGGGAAGAACCGAATACCGAAGTAGGAACAGCGGCATATATACAAAAGTCGGTCGTTATGAAATCAATACGCTCCGCAGGGAACTTGATTGCGATGAAGGCATAGCGACTTCTTCCGATAATCTCTATTCCATCATCGAGAGTAGTTTCTCTCCACGCATCAACCCCATACAGGAGTATTTCAAAGAATTACCATTAGTAGATATAGGCACTAGTTGTGGTAACACTAACGAATACAATAATTGCTGCAATGCTTTCTCCCTTTCACTGAAAGGCATTCCCGCCTTAGCAAGTTGCGTTGTCGTGCGTAACCCCGACAAATGGCTGACGTACCTCACCAAATGGCTCGTGGCAGTAGTTGCCAACGCAATGGACGACCGTGAGTGCCGTAATCACACCTGCCTTGTGCTGACAGGCGAGCAGGGCAAGTTCAAAACTACATTCTTGGATTTGCTCTGCCCACCTGCATTACATGGCTATAGCTACACAGGCAAGATATATCCGCAGGAGAAGGACACGCTCACCTATATAGGGCAAAACCTCATCGTAAACATCGACGACCAACTCAAAGCCCTCAACAAACGGGATGAGAACGAACTGAAGAACCTCATTACCTGCCCGATGGTCAAATACCGTATGCCCTACGACAAGTATGTAGAGGAGCATCCCCACTTGGCAAGCTTCGTGGCATCGGTAAACGGCAACGACTTTCTTACAGACCCTACGGGAAGCAGACGGTTCCTACCCTTTGAAGTGCTTTCCATAGATATTGAGAGAGCAAAAGCTATCTCGGTGGACAATGTTTATGCGGAAGCCAAAGCCCTGTTAAAGTCAGGCTTCCGCTATTGGTTTGATGATGATGAGATTGCCGAACTATACACAGAGAGTGAGGACTTTCAAGTACAAACTGCAGAGATGGAGCTTTTGTTGCGTTGCTTTGAAAAGCCAACGGAGGATGAAAGTTATTCGTTAATGACCACTACGGAGATACTCACTTATTTGGGTATTTATACTCACCAACCACTTGTTGCCAAGCGTATGGGCGAAGCCTTGAAGAAAGCAGAATATATAAAGGTGAGCAAACGAAGAAATGGTGGTAGCCCCATCTATGTCTATAAGATTAGGAAAATCTTGCCCTGCCCGCTCTTTCAAACTTGTAGTAGCCAAATGTAGTAGAATGTGTAGTATTGTCTTATACTACAAAGTAACTGATTATCAATCACTTATCACAGAATAGTATGTAGTAAGAAGAAAGATGAAAAAGTTTGGAGGGGAAAAACTTTGGAAAAGTAAAACCATAAAAACAGACAAACATAAATAATTATCATTCAACCCATTAAGTATCAAAACAATGAAAGAAGAAGATTTTCACGTATCAACGATACCCCATGTGGAGTATCTCGAAAGGAAAGGTCAACCTGTCGAAAACACCTACCTATGTCATGTACCGTTCACCGCTCAGGGAGGAAACGCATCCGAGTTTCAAGTGGACACGAAAGAACCTTTGGATAGATTATGGCGAGGGGGGCGGAAGCATAATCGACCTCTGTATGCGTATGGAGGGTGCACGCTATCGAAGCCATCCGTCGTTTGGGGCAGACTCCCGAAATCAATATATTTCAAGACTTCTCAAAAACCCACCCGATGGTGAAAGAGCAAGGAACTGATAGAATATCAGACACCCTGCCGCCACATTTACAGGATTATCTTACGAAGGAACGCTGTATCAACTTGGAAAAGGCTATGCCTTTCCTCAAATGTATCAGCTATGAGGTAAGGGGCAGAGGCTATCAGGCTATCGGCTTCGCCAACCAGTCAGGAGGATATGAGCTTCGGGACGACAATGTGTTCAAGGGAAGGATTGCACCGAAGGACATTACTCCGATATTCACGGACAGAGCGGAGCCAGTATGTATCTTTGAAGGCTTCATGGACTTCCTATCCTTCCTTTCAATGAAAGAAGAGATTACCAACCACAGCCTTGTGATGAACTCCGTGAGCAACGTGGCAAGGACTATCCGCTATTTGAATGACCGACACCTCACCCATATCCGCGCCTTCCTTGACAATGATGAAGCAGGACGGAGGGCTGTTCAAGATTTCATAAAGGCAGGCTTCCATGTTGAGGACATGAACATACATTACAAAGACTTCAAGGATCTCAACGATTTTCATGTCAGCCGTGTCCGTGAGCAGCAGAAATGGAAAGCGCAGGAACAGACACACATATCAATTACAGGACAAAACAAGAAATTAAAACAAGTCAAACTTAAAATGAAATAGAAATGGAAAAGGAAACTATGATGAGTGACAAAGACCTTTCATGGTTCTTGGGTGTGGAAGATGAAACAGAGAACGAATCTACTTCACAAGAAGCGACTGCAGTTCCTGAAAGAGAAAGACCAACAAACAAGCAGGACACAGAGAATACCATGCACTCCGAGCCTGCACGGAACACTGAGAGTGCAACCATTCAGAAACGCATCAGTGCCAAGATGAGAAAGAAAACACTCGAAGCCTACAAGCAAGCCTATCTTGTGCCGACCAAGTTAAACAATCGCAAGGCGGTCTATCTGAGCAGGGAGACACAGGAACGTGCCGACTTTATTGTGCGTAGATTAGGCGACAGAGGCAGCAACCTTTCAAGCTTTGTGGAGAACATCGTTCGTCAGCATCTGGAGGA
>NZ_AJIN01000072.1:0-60229 GCF_000257925.1 Prevotella sp. oral taxon 306 str. F0472 | reverse complement strand
TCAACAATAACGCTCTGACGTCCCTGTTTATTGCTCGTCATACTCTCCACCTGTCCTACAGCATTATAGTGATAAGTCACCACTTCACCATCAGGATAAGTCATCGTGTGTACTTTACATAATTTTCATCGAAGTTTTTATCTTTCTATTATCAAAATTTTTATACCACTGTCTTTCAAATATCTGTTATCTCCGGACTTTCTATAGTATTTATAATCTTGAGGTACTTTGTCATACATATCTCCTAATAAAATATCATCTTTATAAAAATAATTATACACCTTTATAGAATCATTTATTAATTGTATTATCTTCTTGTTTGGAATCAAAGCACGTCCTTCTACATCAGTTGTATAACGCTTACTAAGTCTAACAAGAAATATAGATTTATTCCCTGATTTAATTAGCATTTCTGGAACACCTTTTACTTTGGTTGTTAATGGGATTTGCTTTTGAATATAGTTCTTTATAGACATAAAGTCCTTCTTTGACATAACAACCGTGTCATTAACTTGATTCTTTTTTGACCTTATTAATAACTCTTTTGGAGAATAGTTATGCGATGAAAATATCGGACTAAAAAAGACTATAATAGAATCCTTAAAAGTACCAGCGGCTGTATTTTTATTCTCACATCCAAAAACAGCAAAAACGAATAGAAGATAGAAGATATTTATGAACTTTTTCATTTTCTTTTAGGAACTCTTGAAATTGAACTAATGGTTGTATAGAATGTTCCATAGTGCGTATCTCTGATGGGATCACCAGGTGCTACACCCACCTTCTTATAGTATGCTTCCTTCTGTGTCTGAATCTGATTCATACGCTCTGCATAGTCCTGCTGACCAGCAGTTACGTATGAGCCATTGCGTCCGTAAACGTTATTAAACAGACCCATTCCTATCCTTGAAGCAACTCGTTTGTCACCGATGAAGTAATGCTTTGTAAAGCGATTATTGTTAATGCTAATTATTGAGGCAGGATAAAGCGTGAAGTTACCCGTTTCATGAAACGTAATACCCTGTGGTGCACCATTGATATACACACCCTCCATCGTACCGTAACTCTTCATGATGCGCTGCCCACCTGTGTTATTGGTGTAGCAGCTTGTCTTGCTGTTACCAAATATAGTCATGTGTCTTTTCTCTATCGGTGTATTCATTTTTTATATTAGCTTTAGATACCATTGATTGGATTTTACAACTATTATATCCTTTTTATGCGAAAACGCCAATATGGCTATCCGAAAACGATAAAAATTGACACTCCACAAACTGCTTTTCCCAAAGTCAATAATTAAAGGATCCCTTCGATTAGTAAAAGTTATTTTTACATATAGCCCCCAAATTGGTGTTGAACAAAAAAATATGTGCGATATTTCCTTCCATGAAATCTTCATATTTCCTTCCTTTTCTGTAATTAGTAAGCCCAACTCATTTATGACTATTTTTCTATTGCGAGTTTTTACTAATCCATAAATAAGAATAATGATTATAAATACTGAAATCAAAAGTATTATTTTCATATTGCTTTGGTGATTATTCATAATATCATCTACTGATAATGCAAATGGTATTAGCATTATCAGTAACAATGAAAAAAAGGTAGGATATGTATATATATTAAAATCTTTTGCCATTAGAAGTAGACCTTTTATAAATTAAATAACCATAAGAAAACATTGAATGTGTCATCTTGCACCATAATAGTATAGACCTGTTTCCTCATCGACCTGCTTACCATTGAACTTATACGGTAGTGTCTTCAGTGCTGCTGTGTTCATCTACGAGGAGTTCCCATATGGCAAGTAGGCATCATACTGGGTGATGTTAGCTTTATCATCTGTGATGTAAGACGTACAGCCGAGGTAGTCACTGTGATAGAAGAAAGTCTCCTCACGTGTAGTGTCATTTGGAATATAACCATAACCAGCCTGTGGGTCATTAGGGTTACTTGAGTCATCCCAAGAGATTGGGGCTTCCAGAATTCTTAATAGAGAGTTATATAGACATTTGTAGAAAAAAATCTACCTTCTTTATATTGCCAAATAAAAACTTTTTTGTGCAACATCTCCGAAAGATTTTTTGCAGCAAAATAGTCTTCTGAAATCTCTATTCTCTTTTTTGATAGAATGATAAAAGGAGGAGTCCATTTGTCTATCATGCTTAACTTTAACGTTTCTGGGATGACTTTTTCCCTCTTATCTTTTAAAGAAAAGCCAATGTATATAAATTCATTATATTCTTCTACTTTAATAAATTCGGTACATATATCAAGGATTGAAAAAGAAACTTTCAACCACTCTCTTCTTTGTATTTCATTACAAAAATCAGTTATATGACGATCTGTATAAATATCGTCAGAAAGTGAGAATCTTTTAATCCATCTATGTAATCTCTTTCTACAATTTGTATCCATATTAAATAAGACTTTATATCCTCCAGTCCTAAGCTAAAAAGTCATTCCATCATAGGTGTAATGAGTTTCAAGCAATGAAACGGTGTGTTCCATAGGGTGAAACGGTGGGTTTCATAGGATGGAACGGTGGGTTTCATAGGATGAAACTGTGAGTCTCATTCTTTGAGACTATTATGATACTCTATTTTATTCATAAGCATAACGGGTAAAGTAGTTGTCGAAGCTTAACTCTTCGGTGTAACCATACGAGCGGAAGATGTTTATAATACCCGTTTGTTGCTCGGGCGTGAGGGTAAGTTGTCCGTTCATGTAGCGGTAGTAGGTGGGGCGACTACCGAGATATTGCTGAATTTCTCTGCGTATCGGAGTGTCGTCCACGCGTTTTACGTTGAGGAATAAATTGTGAAATCCCCATGCTGCTCGTATCACCCGTTTTTCCACGTAAAACTTGCATTTGCCTTTTTGCAGTGCATTGGGATATATGGCATAGCCCACGGTTTTATCGTCTGGTAGATGCTGACCAGTAAAATAATGCATACAAGTGTCTTTGTGTGGACAGTCTTTGTTAAAACAGAGTTCCCATGTAGGGGGAACGGAAGCGAAGTTGAATGGTAGTTGTTCCATATTATGATTTAATTTTTACGAGAACTTTGCAAGTTCTTTCATTTTAGTTTGAATGAATCAATTTATTGGGGGCTAAAATGTTGCTAAGGAGATTATAAAACCATGTAAGATAGAACTTTATAGTTTTTGTGACTTTCATCTTGTTTATATCATGTCTAATATTTTTAATATTCCATATATTAATGATACGATTGCACCAATCCAGCCTCTTATATACATATATTCACCGCCTCCCCCAGAATGATGTGACTTAGAGCAAATCCATGTCATAATAATGCCTACTATTATATAGTTCATGCCCTCTAGTGCTCTATAAAACAACCCGATGACGCCCGAAATAAGAAGAGAACATAAGACTATATAGGCAACTGAATACATCAAAGACTTTTTGCATTGCGATTGCCTTAAGCGATAGAATAGATAGCAAACTAAACTTATAGTCAAAAAACCAGATATACTATATAATCCCATTGCTTCAATTTATTTATTATTTGAATCAACCTCCTTGTGAGGATTGACTTTTCCTGATTTGACTAGACGCTTTTTTGTAATTCTACAAGAAAGCTAGACACTTGGTCTTTATTGGATATGCAGAGCTTGTGGCTTCGCTTGTGTTGCAATACTGGATGCTCTCAATGGAGCATTTAGTTTTATGCTTATTGACATACACCTTCATTAGCGATTTGTTGTTTGGCTTGGCAAAGATAGTGGATTGTTTCCATTCCTGCTATCCTTTTGTGGATAAACTTTATTCTTCCACATTCTTTTCTGTGTGCCTTGCTCGAAGTGAACGACCTGTGGAACCTTATATCCAATGCTCATGTGCGGTCGGCAATATTTGTGGAAGTGAAAGTATCGAATCCTATGATATAATAAGGAGAGAGCTTGGGAATAATTAATGTGTTGATAGCCATTCTCTCGCTTGTTAGCTTGAAAGAAGTGGAGGCAAGTAATTGCCGTTGGTTAGCCTTTATGGTTATTTCTTGTTTTTACTATATAGGTATATACAACTGGGGATTTGCTACTGTCTAATAGATGCGAATCGTAAAATTGTCTCTTATAGTATTTGCTCTTATTAAATGGATTCTTGTAGGAAGATGCAAAGCTTCTATTGAAGAATTAGAATCTTTGTGGATGAATATAATTCCAGTATGAGGATTTGTTCTTATACATACGTCACGAAGGGTTTTAAGATCTGCATGTCCGCTGGTATGAAAACCATCTATAGTCCCATCATAAATCCTTCCGTTGAAGAGCTCCCGCATTGCAATGATTTGTGGGTTAAGGTGTTCTTCTTGCCCATTATGATATCCTTGCCACATCGAGTAAATCAGATAAGGAGGAGCGTCATTGTAAGTATTTATCAGTTTCTTTATACGTTCAATCTGGCTGCTTCTGACAGGTATTAAGAAACCTCTCTTCATTAGAAATTCCCTAACCTTTGGTTCATTATATTGATTTAATAGAAATTTGTTAGAGAAATTAAAGATACTACTCTTCGTGTATTTTGTGAATATATCCAGTATTGATGATAGGAAATGGTCACAACAAAATACTCTGTGTGTTAATTTGCATGCTTCTTTAAAAGAGGCTAATCGTTCTAAGTCTGTAGAAGAACAGAGTGCGTATACATACTTATGCCGTTTTAGAACTTTAATGGTATTAGACAAGATATCCATTTCATGTAATACTTTCTCTTGTGTCCGTCCCAACATAGTCCCTTCGGTTATGAGAAGGTCTATTTGCCCGATATAATATTTCAGAATGCGGTCTAACCCTTTTCCTAGATAGCCATGGTTTCGAAAGTCACCTGTATGTAATATAACTTTCCCTTCAGTTTCAATCTTAAACATATAAGCATCAAAGGCAGAATGACTGCAGAAGTAAGGGGTAATTCGGATATCTTTGATTTGTATAGGCTCATTGGCAAAGTATGTACGCATATGATTAATAGTATTTTGCTCTTCCTTTGTATCTATATGTTTGGAAAGGGTATCATATTTGCACTTGATAACTTCCAAAGCTCCTTTACCAATGTATTGTGGAATGTCGTTTGGAACAAGATGAAATAGACCTATATGATCTCCATGATAGTGGGTGTAGAATATTGCATCCGCATCCGCAGTAATTTGAGTAACTTGTTCTACAGTTAGTTCCTTTACCCTATTTCCTGGTAGATTACTACCAAGATCAATGATAATCTTAGCTTTTGTAGTTGCAATTTCAGTAATACATCCACCGATTTGATTAGCTCCACGATGTATGGTTATGTTTATCATATTATATATACGCTCTTTGGTGATATTGAAAGGTTGTTATAGGATGAAGATAATTGGGGCTTATCTATCATAAAGCTGATACTCTTCTTTGTTTAGCCATATAACTCTTATCCCTTTAGCTTCTCCTTTCTGTTCCTTTCTGAAAACCTTCTTTTGGGACTCAAAACTAGTTCCATCTTCTTTGAATTGATAGCAAAAGATAAATTCAGGTTTGTGACTGCAGTCTATCTTGATATCTTTGGGTAATAACCCCAGTTGTTTCTTCTGCTCTACAACTTCGTTCATTTCCTTAGTAAATGCCTCTTCTGTCTTGGTATTAGCTCCAATAGAGTAAGCATACGAATGGGCATGCTCTTTGAGTCCAGATGTGCCTTTAAGCGCCTTGGTTCCCTTCTTTAGTTCTATGATGCATAGACAATGATCACTGTTTCTTATGGCTATGATATCAAAGCGTGGTGATGGTATCTTTCCTGCTGGGGTTCTTTTATTCCCACAATATTTGAATTCAGATCTTTTACTGACCTGATATTCTAAGTCGATAATTGTATAGTCTGATAGTTTGTACTGATTACGTAGACACAAAAGATGTTGTGCCTTTTTCTCTTCAACGCCTTTACCATTTAGAATATTCTGCCAATAGTGTTCCATAGCAGCACTAATGTATGCTATATAAGCCTCATATTTCCCCTCTTTGAAAAGCTGTAGACAATGATTTTCCTTTTCTATGATTTCAAGTTGATCTTTTTCTTCTTTTTTAGAATGTTTTCTGAAGTAGTTCCTGTCAATCTCTATTCTCTTATCGGAATAGACCCGTGCTATGTTACCTCCCCAATAATAAATATTAAAGTAGTTGTCTCTAATTTGAAAGGTTAAATCTGGGTTTTTGTTGACACATTCCAAGAATTTGTTTAATGGTCCTTCTAATAGACTCTTTCGGAGAGTTTCGCCTGATTTATCTACATGAAATCCTCTTTTATAATGGTTGCTCATAATACCGAATGATTAAATGTTATGTAATAATGGTTGTGTCTGGTATAATTGGTACTGATCATCTAATACTGCTCCATTAGCATATAAGGTGTCACTTATTAGAATTTTACCTACAGACTCATGAGCATGTCCGAATAGATGGGCATAGGGCTTGGTTCTAAATATTCTGTCACGAATAGCCTTATTCCCCCAGTGTCTCCCTGCTGATTCGTCAAGAATCATTAATGGTGGCTCGTGGGTGATGATAATATCCGCCTTAGTTGGGATTTTCTTTTCATCATGATTGTAACCCAATCCAAAGAGTGTAATACCTTCTAGTGTAATACTCTTATCTTGCAAGAAGAATACGTTATTAGGTAAATCCTCTATATTATCTGCATCCCATAAGCATAGGTCATGGTTCCCTGTTATGAAGATTTTATATCTATAGGGTAGGGTTATGAACCAATTAAGGAAATCTAGAACTTCTTTTTCTGTTCCCATGTCAGTGAAATCTCCGCAGTGAACGATGATGTCAGCCATAGGTAGATTTGTCAATAAATGGTGCCTGTTGTGTGTGTCAGATATATGAAGAATCTTCATTATTGTTTAGATGGATATTTAATAGGATAAGTTAATAGTATTTTGGTTAAGTACTCTTCATAAGACTGCTCTTTTATTCTTTTCTCTTTTCAATCTTGATCAGCAACAAGCCGATAGCAGTCCATATCAACTCTCGGATGCGGACAATCAGTGCGACGAAGATACCCGCACTTGAACTAAGTCCTAAGCCAGTAACTGACATGAGGAATCCGCCTTCGCGTCCGCCCAGTTGCAAAGGCATAAAGAAGAGCATGTTGGCAAATAACGAGGTGAAAGCAAGAATGAGGATGCAATCGAAGTAATTGACGCTTGGCATGAGAACCAATAGAATGAAGAAGAGTTCTAAGGCACTACAGATTCTGCAGGACAGCTCCAATAGAACCGCTGTAAAGAACATACGTGGGTTTTGGTTATGGAGTGATGCAATCTGTCGGTCGATGTTATCGAGTTCTTCTTTATGCTGATGAATGAAAGGCTCTGCCCACTTCTTAATAAATGGGATGTGTCGCACGATACTCATCACACGCACGGCAAGTCCTTTCTTATAGCCTGTCAAGAAGAACCATATCGCTGCTATACAAAAGATTCCAGTGACGCTTAGCATTGTGCCCATCCATAGGGTGACAGGTTGAGTGAACAAGTAAAGGAATATCGATAGGAACCAAAACCAGAAGTGACTGAATATGTGTGTCATAGCATATAGCACAACAGATGATGTGGCACGCTCAACTCCTATCTTCGGTGTTAGTTCCATGATACGATAAGGTTCGCCTCCCATCAATCCGCCAGGCGTTGCATAGTTAAGTGCAAAGCCAGATACCGTCACTTTGTAAAGCCAATGAAAGGAAACACGTTGCTGTTCCGTATTTCCTTTCGTTTGGCTTTTTATGATGACATACCATGCCGATGTGTTAAACAGATATAGAACAGCCCATAGTGCAATGACGGCAAAGAACCAGTAACCAGCATGCTGTAGATTACGCCAGACATCAGCAAAGTCGAGTTGAGTAATCATAATGACTAACACGACTAAGCCGAACCCAAAGAATATATTCTGATGCTTTTTACTCATGAGTCTATGGATGGAGTTCTATCTGTTGGATAGATATTATCCTCGCTTCTCTTCGTGTCGCTCGCTATGTGGAGTGCGGTCTTCCCGCTTATGAGGGATAGCGAAACGCACTTTATCACTCTCATCACGCTTCTCCTTATAGAGCTTTGGTAGCGGATGAACTAGAGCCTCGTCATATTCTGCACGATTGCGGAAGATGTCAATAGCAAGGTAGATGGCATGGCGGAAAGCCTGCTCGTTGGCAACGCCTTGCCCAGCAATCGCAAGGCTATTAGGTATCTCTGCGGCTGTACGAACGAGTGACATTCCTGATGTATAGTTGATTCCTTGGAAGTCAGAGAGTGTGCGGAAGGGTGATAAACCTTGTTCGTAATACATCGCCAAAACCCCATCAAACTCTTGATAATCGCCGTTACTGAAGAAGGTATCGGCAGCATACGGACCAAAGACTTGTATCTCCTTTTCCACGAGTTCGTTGATAGCAGGCATGATAACCTCTTCTTCTTCTGAACCCAATAAGCCATTATCGCCCGCCTTAGGGTTCAATCCCAATATGGCAATGCGTGGACAAGAGATTCGGAAGTCGCGGCGCAAGCTCTGGAAGAGTTCTTTTGTCTTGTTCTCAATACTTTCTTTCGAGATAGAATCAGCCACTTGACGGAGAGGAAGATTACGTGTTGCCAATGCCACACGCAGTCCTTCGTGGATAAAGATAGATAATCCGTTCCCTTCAGTCTCTAAGTGATCTTCAATATAACGGCTTTGCCCACAGAAATGGAACTTGTCATTATTATCAATAGGAGCAGTCACTAACACGTCGAATAAGCCTTGACGATAATCCTCCAGCGCCTTATCTATCGCCTTCAATCCAGCCTCGCCCGATTCCTCTGAAGCAACCCCTAGCTCAACCTTTATCTCTTCGTCAAAGACAGGGAGCAAGTTTAATCGTCCTTCTTTAGCCTCACTTGCATCGTTGATAATCGTGAAGTTTGCCTCCATTTCCAATGCATTACGATGGTAGGTGGCTACTTTTGGCGATCCATAGATAATGGGTGTGCATAGCTCAAGCATATCTGGTTCAGAAAAGGTCTTGAATATCAACTCATATCCAACACCATTTGTATCTCCGTGTGTGATAGCTACGCGGACTCTTTTATTCTCGTTCATATATGTATATCTTGTATAGTTTGATACTGTCTTATTCAACTTTATCGTCTCTCTTCAGCAATCTTCTTGGCTGTAGAAAGTAAGCCACAGGCGGCAAATATGTCTTGACCACGACTCGCACGAATAGTCGTAAAGACTCCATGTTGCGTTAGATAGTTCCTGAATTGTTCCATCTTGTGGTCGTCAACTCCATGCAAAGGTATGTTGGGAATAGGGTGGAATCGAATCAGATTTACCCTACATTCTAGCCCCCTAACGAGCTTTACAATCTCCTTAGCATGCTCTTCAGAGTCATTGACTCCCTTAAATACTATGTATTCAAAAGACAACCGACGCTGGTGCGAAAAGTCATAGTTACTTAGCAATTCTACGATACTCTCAATCGACATTCCCCGCTCGGCAGGCATCAATTCCGACCGTTGTTCATGCAGAGGAGAGTGCATACTGATTGCCACATGACAATTACTTTCTTCCAAGAACCGCTTTAACTTCCCCTTGATTCCTACACTACTTACGGTGATTCTCTTAGGCGACCACGCATAACCAAAGTCAGCAGTCAGCACCTCAGTAGTACGTAAAACGTTATCGAGATTGTCCATTGGTTCGCCCTGACCCATGAACACTATGTTGGTCAGTTTGTCACGTTCTGGGAGGGAATATATTTGGTTTAGAATATCAGTTGCACTCAAATTCCCTTCAAAGCCCTGCTTACCTGTTTGGCAGAAGAGGCAATTCATCTTACAACCAATCTGTGAAGAAACACACAATGTGGCACGATCTTCTTCTGGGATATATACTGTTTCAACAAATTTCCCACTATCCGTAGGGAATAAATACTTGATTGTTCCGTCCTTAGAATGTTGAGCATCAATAGGTTCTTTACAGCCTATCTCATATTCAGCAGCTAGTTTCTCGCGGTTTGCCTTAGAGATGTTTGTCATCTCATCAATGCTCTTTACATGTTGTGTATAAAGCCATTTCGCCATCTGACCACCTGTAAATGCAGGCATCCCCAACGACTTCGCAACCTCTTTCAGTTCGCCAAGTGTCATTCCTAACAGATACTTCTTTGCTGTTCCCATCCTTGTTCTCAATGTTTTATTGCCTGCAAAGATAACGAAAAAAAGGCTAAATCCGTGTTCTTTTTGTGCATAAGTTATCTATCTCTCTACAATCTACTTCGATTGAAAATGATGAGATGTAGCACGAAACGGATAATGAAGTCCAGTGCAAGGAGGCTCTGTTTCGTTAGCAAAAATCAAGGAAGAGTAACGAAAAAAAGCCTATTCTCAAACGAAGAAAGGCATCTACAGGATTTCTCCAAGTGCTTTGTAATACCTCTCCAAGTGCTTTGTAATGGTTCTACAAGCCTTTTGTAATAATCCTGTAAATGCGGAACTGCAAGTAAACGAGTGGAGAAGTTTACGAGTAAACGACTTGATTTACCAGTCAAATTCATCCTTATAGCTATCGAAAATGGCTCCATCTTCATAGCCAAAGTCCTTGAACACGTTGTTAATAAACGCTTGTTCGGCAGGCGGAATAGGCTTTTCTCCGTTCCTCCTAAGGTAATAGGAACCATTACCATAGTGCGAAATGAGTTGGCGACGAATACTTGCTACATCTGTGGCAAGCACTTTGTCGAATGTATATCTCATGCCATACGCCATGCGAACGACCTTTTCTGGCTGGTAATAAATGCAGTTGTCCGTCTTATTTACAGCTGGATTGACACACTTAACGATTTTATCTCTACATACCTCTGCGCTTGCCACGAGCCGATGTAAGCAGGTTTTGCCCTTCTCACAATGAGTGTTATAACATAAGAGATAATGCTTTGGTGCCCCTTGATAATAATTCTTGTTCTTCATTTCATCAGTTGTTTAGGATCAAACTAATTCTTTGTTTGTAGCTTTCTAATTGGTTATCAGATATGCTGAATGCAAAGGTAATAAATTCTATTCAGTATGAACTGCATTCGTAATAATAATTTTCTCAACCGGAATTTGCTTTGTTAAGTCGACTTAAAGAGCCTATTTAAAGATTGAGATCATGCGAAATTATGTTAAAGATAAAGCCTAATCGTCTACGATATAAACTTTTCTTTTTATCTTTGCAACCACAATGAGAATAAGAAACTCTCATGATACGAATTTTATTTGATGATAAGTGATTACGTTAGACGGAATGGAGCATGACACTGACGATGGTGGGAGCCACAAGAGGTGACATGCTTCTTCTAACGATAAACCGACTTTTTAGAAGAAACAACATTATAAACTATAAAATAGAAAAGTTATGGCAACAGTTTATGACTTCAATTTGAAAGATAAAAAAGGTAATGAGGTGAGCCTCGAAACATATAAGGGTAAGGTTCTTCTTATCGTTAATACTGCTACTGGCTGTGGCTTCACTCCACAATATGAAGACCTAGAAGCTATGTATCGCAGCTTGAAGGATAAGGGTTTGGAAATCCTTGATGTTCCTTGCGATCAGTTTGGTCACCAGGCACCAGGTACTGATGAAGAGATACATGAGTTCTGTACAGCTAAGTTCGGGACTGACTTTCCACAGTTCAAGAAGAGTGATGTAAACGGAGCAAACGAACTTCCTCTTTACACATGGTTGAAGAGTCAGAAGGGTTATGATGGTGGTGCTTACGAGGAGAAGTTGGCTGCTATCATGGAAGACTTGTACAACAAGGCTAACTCGGAACCACGTAAACAGAACGATATTCAGTGGAACTTCACTAAGTTCTTGGTAAATCGTAACGGCGAGGTTGTTGCTCGTTTCGAGCCAACTGTTGATTGCAAAGAGGTTCAGAAAGCTGTTGAAGCAGAACTCTAAACATACTGACACGTAAGTTAATATAGAGAAGGATGATCTGGCGGAGAGGCTCCGTTAGTCATCCTTCTTGTGCTTTCTTCTTATTCTCAATAGTTAGGAATGGCTGTAGACATCGCTGATTTTCGCAAAGGAGTATATGGGGTTGTGGCATCGATTCCGTCAGGAAGAGTGTTAAGCTATGGTAAGATTGCATGGCTCTTGGGTTATCCTCATCATGCACGATTGGTGGGAAGGATGCTACATAATGCTGGCGAAGCGGAGGAACTACCTTGTCATAGGGTGGTGAACAGTGCTGGGAGGACTGCTCCTGATTGGGCGGAACAACGGCAGTTACTCGAGTCAGAAGGTGTTACCTTTCGGTCGAATGGATGTGTAGATATGAAGAAATGGCAATGGAAACTAGATGAATAGTTCTCATTGCCATTGCTTTTTTATGGTTGACAAGTTGATGTTTTAGCGAGTAGGGTGTGCGCTGTCGTAATCCTCTTGATAGTTGTCAGTTTCGATATAAATATAAATCTTATAGTTTGGAAAGGCAGCACGTATGGTGCGCTCAATGTCGTTGACAATCTCAGGCGATTGCGCTTCACACTCGTCTTTGATATCCACCTTTGCCGTCACAAGTATGTCTGTCGGACTGAGATGGATAGTTTTTATATTGATGAGCTTGCTGATGTCATCTCTATTAAAAGCCTTATTGATACGGGCAAGATCCTTTTTTGTAACGCTTTCTCCAATCAACAGACTATAAAACTCACGTGCCAATAAGAGTGCTGCCAGGCAGAGTAGCACACCGATAAGCACTCCCGAGAGTGCATCATAGAATGGATTGCCTGTGAAATGACTAAGAAGTGTACCCATCAAAGCAATTAACAAGCCCACAACAGCACACGTATCCTCGGCAAAGATAATGAGAATTTCACTATGACGGCTCTCTCTCAAGAAGCGATAAAGGGGCAGATTGTCTTTGTTTAGTTCGTTGATTTCCTTGAAGGCAACGCGCAGGCTGATACTTTCCACTATCAATCCGAAGACGAGAATACCCATGACTAGCCATGTGTTCTCCACACTATGCTCTGGATGAAACAGCTTTTCCATAGCCTCCATGATACCTAGAGCACCTCCCGCAAAGAACAACATCATCGCAACTACCATGCTATAGAAGTACTTTGCACGTGCTTGTCCAAACGGATGTTGGTCTGTTTGCTTTGCTTCCGCTTGTTTATTACCTACGAGTAAGAGTATTTCATTACCGCAATCCACGATACTGTGGATCGATTCATTTAGCATTGCGGCCGATCCAGAGACTGCAAAACCAACGAACTTAGATATCGCTACGAGTACATTTGCACCCAAAGCAGCGACAACACTCATCATTCCTCCCTTGTTATTATCCTTTTCCATATTTTGTATTAAGCCTTTTCTTTAGTGATGATTGCTTACCAAATGTATTCTATTTCAAGCTTAGAATCAACCTTTTTCTTATTCTTCTTGATAGAAGTTGTTATCTCTGTGCTGTGAACAGGACGCCCTTCCCTGTCATAATCTGATGTTATTTGAATGGTATATGAACATCCTTGGGGATCTTTCGGGAGCTTATATCCTTCCATATCTCCCTCTGGGATCATGCCCATATAACCCAATGTGATGAAAGGCAAAGGAACTTGTCCTGTGCTACCAAACAGGTGTAAGTACCGAAAATCGTAGCATGTGGATTGCTTCTTAGGCTTTCGATAGATCGTTTTAACGTTTTTGTTTGATATTTGTGTACCTTTCCATTGAAAGTCCCAACGTAAAGAACCACACTTAACATTGGGTTCATCACGACAAATCAACCTACGTTGCTTATCGTAAGTATATCTCCAACCAGCAGGATCAGGGCTTGTCTCCATGATTAAACCATCTTTTAAGATAAAGTAACCATCTGGATGTTCTTTCGTCTGTGGGTTCATTTCATTATAACGGATAGTATCACCAACATACGTAAATGTACAATCGTGCAGGCTATCTGTGCCCCGTCTTTCTATGACGGGTTGCCCTTTTTCATTGCAATAATAGCTTATGGTGTCTCTTGTTTTGCCTTGATTGGCTGTTGGCTCATCATAGATAACTGTCAAGTAATGGTGCAGTTGCTCACCATGAAATGTTATGTTTTCTTGGATACCATTGTGTGCAGAAGTGCATGAGAGCATTATACTGAAAGGAATAATGCACCCCAAAGAGTATTGGAAAGCCTTTCTTACATTCATCATGATGGTTATGTTTGTTAGTAAGTTGTTACTTCTTCGCAGCCTTTTGCGCCTCTTTTACCATCTTCAGACGCTCTTCGTAGTAAGGACGCCACTTGTTAATCATAGCCTGAAGGTCTTTACTTCGCTGTTCCAGTGTATAGTATTCCTCTGTGTCCGTTAGGTTGAGTTTACTCATTGTTAGCATTTGTTGCAACATAACTTTCTGATGTTCTTCAGCTTGATGCAACTGATTTCCTAACTTCTCAAGTTGCTCCATGAATGCTAATGCACGATCAATATGATTCTCCTTATCCATTCTTTCTATTATAATATGTCATGTTTAATGGTCGCAAAGTTACGTAAAAAGATGGATAAATATTGCTTTTAAAAGATTGAATATAGGTGTAATAAAGGATTTTGTATTATCTTTGCATATTAGAAAACAATACATTCAGATGGAAAAGAACAAAAAGATAAGTTGCTTCTTAGCCTATAGTTCGAGTGAAACAATGGCTTCATTGATGGCTCAAATGCCTATGGGAAAAGGAGAGATAGTTGATCAAGTGTTTTTCTTAGCGGCACAATCTGCTGCTATAGAAGGCATACCTGAGCAGGCAAAAGTATTGCAGGGAACAGGCTTACTGGCGTCAGACATGATGCTGTTGATGGCTAAGTCCACAGAAGTAGACTATGTTTTGTTCTATATGAAGTCAAGTCCTTTGACCTTAGGTTACCATGCTTTGGAACGCATGATACAAGTGGCTGAACAGACAGGGGCGGCTATGGTCTATGCAGATCATTACTCCGTTGAGGATGGAAAGACGCAGAAACATCCTGTAATTGACTATCAGTTGGGTAGTATTAGGGATGATTTCGACTTTGGATCAGTAGTTCTTCTAAATGGAAAGATGCTGCGGAAATATGCAGAAGAGCGTCAATCAGAACATTATAAATATGCAGGTTGGTATGACCTGCGCCTGTTCTTGAGTCGACAAGGAAGTATTTTCCACCTGAATGAATATCTATACACAGAAGAGGAAGACGATCTTCGTGCGAGTGGAGAGAAGCAGTTTGACTATGTAAACCCACGTAATCGAGAGGTACAGATTGAGATGGAGCAAGCTGCAACACGCCATCTTGCAGCCATCGGAGCCTTGGTTGACACGGAGCATTATGCTCAACCCGATTTCACAAAAGGTGATTTCCCTGTTGAGGCTTCGGTGATTATCCCTGTTTATAATCGTGAGAAGACTGTGAAAGATGCTGTTGTTTCAGCTCTCTCACAGGTTACTGATTTCCCGTTTAACGTCATTGTAGTGGATAATCATTCAACAGATAAGACTACAGAGATACTTAATTCTTTGGCAACGGATGACCGATTGGTACACCTCATACCCTCAAGAACAGACCTCGGGATAGGTGGTTGCTGGAATTATGCTATCAATGACGAACATTGCGGACGCTTTGCCGTACAGCTGGATAGTGATGATCTCTATTCATCAGAACGTACATTGCAAACCATAGTTAACGCCTTTCATGAGCAGAAAGCAGCAATGATTGTGGGATCATATCGTATGTGTGACTTCGATTTAAACACCTTACCTCCGGGCTTGATAAGCCATAGTGAGTGGACAGAAAACAATGGTTGTAACAACGCATTACGTATCAATGGACTTGGAGCTCCGCGTGCTTTCTTTACGCCACTAGCCCGACAAGTGCAGTTCCCAAACACTAGTTATGGTGAAGATTACGCCATGGGATTGGCTTTCAGTCGCTCTTTTCGTATTGGAAGAATATATGATGAACTTTATCTCTGCCGTCGTTGGGGTGGGAATAGTGATGCTGTTCTGAGCTTAGAGAGGCTTAATGCCAACAATACATACAAGGATCAGCTGCGTACAATGGAGTTACTTGCACGCAAACAACAGAACGATAACATAGAGAAAGGGCTTTACGATTTTTTTCATAAACAGCTGAACCAATGGAAAGAAGTACAGACTCGATTTGAGGAGTTGGCTAACGTGCAGACACGTGAGGTGGGTTCAGCCCTCGCGCAATACAATCCTGCACGCATGGTAAGCACTGGGGCGAAGATAGATAAGGCTTCCCTTGCGAAACGTCCTTGTTTCCTTTGTGCCAAGAACCGCCCTTCTGTACAGATAGGATTGCCTTTTCATCATGATTTCGATATCTTAGTCAATCCTTTCCCCATCCTTCCTGTGCACTTCACAATACCTGCTTGCAAGCACCAAGCACAGTCTATAGCCGCAAACTATGGTCAGGTGCATCGCTTGTTGAGCTTATATCCACACCTGATGGTATTTTATAATGGTCCAAAGTGTGGTGCCAGTGCTCCTGATCATTTACATTTCCAGGCAGGGACAAGCGGTATCTTACCCATACAAAAGCATTGGAAAGCATTGTGGAAGACTTCTAAACCATTGTTGACATTGGATAACAACGATGGAATCTATGCAATAGAGGATTATATCTGTCCTACCCTTGCCATTGTGAGCCACGATGAGGAACATGATACACAGTTGTTCCAAACAATCTATAAAGCCCTCCCTTTGAAAGAAGATGAGTCCGAACCAATGATGAATATCGTGTCTTGGAGGGATGAGGAACGCTTTATCTCTGTCGTTTTCCCACGTCAGAAGCATCGTCCAGCATGCTATTCTGCAGAAGGAGAAGCCCAATACTTGGTGAGTCCTGGTAGTTTGGATATGGGTGGCTTACTCATTCTTCCACGTCAAACAGACTTTGAAAGAATGACAGCAGAGCGTGCCGAAGCCATCTTGCAAGAGGTTTCTTTATCAAAAGAGGCAATGGATAAGGTTGTTAAGAACATATCATTGGCTAATCAGAAAGCAGAACCAGAAGTTTCTGTAGGCATTGTCAGTGCAGAAAAGATACATTTCCAATTAAATAAGGAATACACTCTTGATGGTCAAGAGGTGATTGGTGAACAGCTTGTTGAGTATTCCCAAGGTAAGATAAGATGGAAGGGTGCCTATTACGAAGAACTCCTTTTTACTCCAAAGAGTGCCGATTCATCCTTCACATTGTCTGATGTTACCATTGGTGTAAACTTCCATTGGGAACGAAAAGAGGCTCAGACGTTCCTCGGGCAGCTGCATCTTATCATTGACGAAGGCAAGATTGTGGCAATAAACAAGCTCCCTGTTGAGCGTTACTTAGCCAGTGTTATATCCAGTGAGATGAGTGCTACCTCCTCATTAGAGCTTTTGAAGGCACATGCGGTTATCTCTCGCAGTTGGTTGTTGGCGCAGATAGAGAAACGAAAAGATGTTGCTAACAATCGAAATAGTGCCACATCGTCTATGAGTGAAACAGCAGAAGAGCTGGTAAGATGGTTTGATAGAGAAGACCATAAGCTCTTTGATGTTTGTGCCGATGATCATTGTCAACGTTACCAAGGTATTACGAAAGCTACAAGTCCACATGTGGAAGAGGCTATCCACGCAACTCGTGGACAAGTATTGATGGCTGGTAACGAGATATGTGACGCTCGTTTCAGCAAATGTTGTGGTGGAGTAACAGAAGAGTATCAGTATTGTTGGGAGAATCTAAGTAAATCTTATCTGCTTTCCGTTAGTGACAAAGCACCTTTAGGAACTACTCCAAGCATAGACTTAACCAATGAAACCCATGCTCGAGAATGGATACTGTCCTCACCAGAGGCATTCTGTAATACGAACGATACGGCTGTCTTGAGTCAAGTTCTAAACAACTATGACCAAGAGACATACGACTTTTATCGTTGGAAGGTGGACTTCTGTCAAACAGAACTTGCCAAGTTAATACACAAAAAGACGGGTATTGACTTTGGAAAGATCGTTGACTTGCAACCATTAGAGCGTGGAAAGAGTGGGAGAATCTGTCGTTTAAAGATAGTTGGAACTAAGTATAGTCGTATTATTGGTAAAGAGTTAGAGATAAGACGCTCGTTGAGTGAAACTCATTTGTATAGTTCTGCCTTCGTTGTAAAGCGTAGTGACATAGAGAACGGAGTGCCACAACACTTCCAACTCATTGGTGCGGGCTGGGGACATGGCGTTGGCTTGTGCCAGATAGGGGCTGCTGTAATGGGGGAGAAGGGCTATAAGTATGATGAGATTCTCCACCATTATTACCAGCAAGCAATAATAGACACCTTATATATATAAGGCGTAAAGAGTAAGAGATGAACGACGGACAACAAATACGAAAGGGGGTTCCTATAACAAGCCAATGGTCTAGTCATTGGTTATGGATACCTACGCTCTATCTTACACGTGGTTTACCTTATGTTATCTTATTGATGACTTCGTTGGTTTATTATAATCGGATGGGGTTGTCGAATGGAGCTATTACTCTTACAACATCATGGTTCTTTCTTCCCTTTATCCTACGTCCTCTACTGGGACGAATCGTTGTTGGTTATGAAAGTAAGCGTTTTTGGATAGTCCTTACAGAGTGTGTTATGGCGTTAAGTCTTGTTGCTTCAGCCTTTTCTGTGCGCCTTGATAATTGGTTTTCATACTCTGTTGCAGCCTTTATGGTCATTGCGATAGCTGCAGCCTTGCATGATGTAGCTATTGAAAGACTCTATAATCGCGAGGCATTATTGCTGAAACGACCTGCATTCTTTGGTCTTCGAGCTGTCTCTTATCTGCTTTCTATCATCGTAGGGATGGCTATTCCCATCACATTAGCAGGTAACTTGGAGGTGATCAATCGTACTGTTCGTCCAGCCTGGGCTACTCTTTTCTGGGCTTTAGCCGTTTTGATGATTGCACTGACCTTATTGCATGCCCTTATCCTGCCAAAGGCTGTTGTTCGCGCAAAGCTCCCTATATGGAGTGGTGTTACTCGCCAATGGTGGCATGATGTGACAGCTGCCTTCATAAGAAGACCTCATTACGTTGCAAACCTTGTCTTTCTCTTTTGCTTTTTGATACCAGAAGGAATGTTTATAAGGGTTGCTCCACTCTTTCTGATTGACCCCGGAAGCAATGGCGGATTAGCTCTCTCGCCTCAAGAATTAGGTTTGGTGCAAGGCACAGTGGGGACTTTTGCTTTTATTGCAGGATGTGGCTTAGGTATAAGTCTTGTCCGTCGGGATGGTTTACAACGCTGGTTATGGTTCTTTGTTATGGCTCTCACCTTACCAAAGTTCCTCTTTGTCTACCTCAGTTATTATTTTGTTTCCACCTTATCCATCATTAATATTTGTATTATTATCGATTACTTCGGGGCGGGCTTGGGCTTAACAACTTACATAGTATGGCTAGGCTTTTGTACAAAAGGTAAGCATTCCACCTTCACTTATTCATTAGGAACAGCAATAACAGCCTTTTCTATGGTGATGTCTGGATGGTTTACAGGCTTCTTACAAGAGTATGTAGGTTATCGAAAGTTCTTTCTTATGGTTGCAATATCAGGTATTATCAGTTTCATTGTGGCTTATTTTATACCGATAACAAAGGACATTGGTAAGCGTGAAAGGCTTATTTAATCCTGTAGGAACTACTTCTTTCAAAATGATTTGTTACTTGTTAACCTTTTTAAAAAAGGTATTTAAATCGTTTGATAGTAATGGAAAAAGTAGTACTTTCGTGCTCGGAAAGTTATAAAAGGTAATTAGAAAGATATGAAAATCAAGTATTTTTTAATGGTAGCTGTCGTTGCTTTGATGACAGCATGTGGTACAGCTTCTAAGGTACCATTGACTGGGCGCACCCATAGACTTAGTGTTTCGGATGCTCAACTACTAAGTCTTAGTAATCAAGAGTACACAAAGTTCATGGCATCTGCAAAGCGTTCAACGGATGCAAAGAACACTGCTATGGTTCAACGAGTTGGTCGTAACCTTGCAAATGCAGTAGAGACTTACTTGCGAAATAATGGTTATGCCAATGAAGTAAAGAACTTCCAATGGGAGTTCAACCTTGTTCAAGACAAGCAAGCAAATGCTTTCTGTATGCCTGGAGGTAAGATTGTTGTTTATGAGGGATTGCTTCCTTATACTCAAAATGAGGCAAGTTTAGCTATCGTTTTAGGGCATGAGATTGCGCACGCAGTGGCTAAACACAGTGCAGAACAGCTTACTAAGCAGATGAATCAGCAGATGGGAACAAACATCCTAGGTACTGTCTTGAATTCTGCTGTGGGTAGTGGTGTTGGTGATATAGCTGCTCAAGTAGCTGGAGGATACTTCTCCTTCCGTAATCTAAAGTACAGTCGTGACAATGAAAGTGAGGCCGATTACATGGGATTGATATTTGCTGCGATGGCAGGATACGACCCCGCGAATGCTGTAACATTCTGGAAACGTATGGCTGCAGGTACTAATAGCAATACATCTGAGATTCTTAGTGATCACCCATCAGATGCTCGTCGTATTCAAAACATTGAGAAGTGGCTACCAGAAGCAGAGAAGTACTATCGTCAGAGAGGCTCTTCTAATGTTCGCACAAGCACAAGCTCGACAGCAGGAACATTATATATTGGTTCGTCAAAGAAGACTTCAAATAAGCGCCGTTAAGCCTAGTTGTAATAGAAACAACATGCTGTTCATATTCAAGAGACGCCTCTTTTATATTAAGGAGACGCCCTCTTTGATGCAAAGAGACGCCTTTCTCAATACGAGAAGAGCGTCTCTTCGTATTTAAATAGGCACATATTTTTATGTAAACATTTGATAGATTCATTTTTTATCACTATCTTTACAAACGAAATCAAACCTTTACTGCTATGATAGATAGTATAATACAGAACCTTTGGTTGGTATGGTTGCTAGCTGGGATAGTATGTCTAATCCTTGAGATGATGAGTAATGACTTCTTCATCATGTGCTTTGCCATTGGTAGCTTATGTGCTTCATTAATCTCATTGGGGATAGATAGTATTGTTGTACAGGTCATTGTCTTTGTTATCTTCACCTTATTAAGCATTTTCTATGTGCGTCCTATTGCCTTGAAATACTTTCATAAAGGTGAGAATCAGCGGTTGAGTAATACCGATGCTCTGATTGGTCGTGAAGGAAAAGTAACCGACAAAATAGAATCGGGAGGCTATGGACGAGTGAAGATAGATGGTGACTCGTGGAAAGCAAAGTCAGTAGATGGACAAGAGATAGGCGTTGGAGATGATGTTCGAATACTTCGTCTCGACTCTATCATCGCAACTGTTGAGAAATGTTGAAATATGTGTGACAACTAGAAGAAACGATATTAAATAACCCTTCTCTTGCCTTTTTAGAGTAGTTCTCATTATGAGAAAGTGGGTGAGAGAACCTAAAACTTATGCTTATGAATATTATTGCTTGTGTGTTTGTTGCGGCTATTATCTTGGTAATTATCTTTGCCAAGATGTCAATAGTCATCATATCTCAGAGTGAAACTAAGATTATTGAACGATTGGGAAAGTACCATGCTACACTCCGACCGGGCATTAACATCATCATACCTTTCATCGATCATGCTAAGGATATAGTAGTGATGAGAGCTGGCCGATACGCTTATACCAGTTCAATTGACCTACGCGAGCAGGTGTATGACTTTGATCGTCAGAACGTGATAACCAAAGATAACATCCAAATGCAGATTAATGCGCTGCTCTACTTTCAGATTGTTGATCCGTTTAAAGCGGTTTATGAAATCAATAACTTACCTAACGCCATTGAGAAACTGACGCAGACAACACTCCGAAACATCATTGGTGAGATGGAACTTGACCAAACGCTTACCTCTCGAGATACGATAAATACGAAGTTAAGATCGGTTCTTGATGATGCAACAAACAAGTGGGGAATCAAGGTGAATCGTGTAGAACTACAAGATATAACGCCTCCTGCAAGTGTTTCTCAGGCTATGGAGAAGCAGATGCAGGCTGAACGTAATAAGCGTGCAACCATCCTTACGAGTGAAGGACAGAAGCAGTCGGCTATTCTTCAGTCGGAGGGTGAGAAGCAAGCTGCCATCAATCGTGCTGAAGCTGACAAACAACAGCAAATCCTAATAGCTGAAGGTCAAGCACAAGCACGCATTCGCAAGGCAGAAGCAGAGGCGATAGCTATTCAGAAGATAACTGATGCTGTGGGGCAAAGTACTAACCCTGCCAACTATCTCATTGCACAGAAATACATCCAAATGCTTACCGATCTCGCTCATAATAACAACCAAAAGACTGTTTACTTACCATTTGAGGCATCAAATCTTATGGGTTCTATCGGTGGTATTAAGGATATGTTTAAGGGATAATAGATAATGACAACACAGGACATAAATCTTTGTATTTTTTGTGGTGCACGTCCTAACTTTATAAAGGTGGCACCTATTATTAGAGTAATAAATAAGTTATCAGAAAGTGATAATGCTCATAAGGTGGGCTATTCACTTGTATATGCTGGTAGCGAGGATGACCCGACGTTAGAAGATAAGCTCTTTGAGGAGTTGTCAATCCATCGTCCAGATGCTTACCTCGGTGTTGATTGTGAGAATCTTAACGAACTCACGGGGCAGGTAATGTCAAAGTTTGAACAGTATCTACAGGCTAATAGCAGTGATGTAGTTATCGTTGTTGATGACTTGGCATCGACAATGGCAGCCGCAATAGTCACTAAGAAGCAAGCAATCACACTTGCGCACATTGCTGCGGGGACGCGTTCTTTTGACATAACAATGCCTAAGGAGATCAATAGATTGGTCATTGACGGATTGTCGGATATCCTCTTTACGGCTGGATTCAGCAATAATAGTATTGCAAACAAGGAGGGTGCCGAACTCTCAAAGGTGTATATGGTGGGCAACATCCTTATTGACAATATCCGTTATAATCGTGAGCGCATTGAGGGGATGAGCCTCTCAGATATTGATGCATTGGTAGGTTTACCTATAAAAGAAGGTAATTATCTTGTCTTTACATTGAATCGTAAGGCCTTACTTGCTGATCAGGACAATCTGGAGAAGATGCTCCGTGTCTTGAGCGAGACTGCTGGCGATTTACCAATCATTGCTCCTTTGCGTGACTCTGCAGTACAGGTTATCATGTCTCTAAGCCTAAAGAAGAATATAAACTTGCATAATCTGCATATTGTTAAACCGCTTGGTTACTTAGAGTTTGCCTATCTTACTGCTCATGCACTGGGTATCGTGACTGACTCGGGGAACGTTGCTGAGGAGGCAACATTCAATAGTATTCCTTGTATAACACTCAATAGTTACACTGAACACATAGAGACTGTGAAGGTCGGAAGTAATGTTCTTGTTGGAGAAGACGCTGAGTTGCTTCGTTCGGCACTATCGGATATGGTCGTAGGAACGTGGAAGAAGAGTGGAATACCTGATAGATGGGACGGTAGATCGGCTGAACGTATCTTACAGATATTGCTTGAGCACCATTAAAGGTACGTTCTTTTAGAATCTTCGAAGAACTTATATAGAAGGATAAACACCCTCTTCTAGCAGTCTATTCAGTTGGCTTGATAATGCAGAAGAGGTTGTTTCTCCTTCTTTTTTATCTATTATTACCATTTATAAATGGTGTAGAGAAGAACTTAGTTTTCATTAATTTCGTACCTTTGCACTGATATTTAAAAGGTGATAAGATTATGCACGGACATACAGATAACTACACTTTCTTGACGCAAGGACCGATACATCGTGTCATACTAACGATGGCTGTACCCACAATTATATCCATGCTTGTGACCGGACTGTACAACATTGCAGACACATTCTTCGTTGGTAAGATCGATACACAAGCCACTGCAGCTGTCGGGGTGTCGTTTTCTATGATGTTCTTTGTCCAGGCGATGGGGTTCTTCTTTGGGCATGGTTCAGGTAATTACATATCTCGTGAGTTAGGAGCAAAGCGTCATGATAATGCTATAAAGATGGCATCAACGGGTTTCTTCAGCTCTTTCTTCTTTGGATTAGTTATCCTTGTTCTGGGTGAGATATTCCTTACTCCTCTCTCATTAATGCTGGGTAGTACACCAACCATCCTCCCTTACACAGAGAGTTATATGCGTCTTATCCTCTTGGGAGCACCTTTCTTGACCTCATCCCTTACGCTGAACAATCAGATGCGATTGCAAGGTAATGCGAACTTCGCTATGTATGGCATTGTAACAGGTGCTATCTTGAATGTTGCCTTAGACCCTTTACTTATCTTTACATGCGGTATGGGAGTTAGTGGAGCAGCCCTTGCGACTGTGATAGGACAGTTCGTTTCGTTCGTTATCTTATTCTTTATGACTCGAAGAGGGGAGAATATAGCCATTCACTTTCGGCACTTTTCACCCTCATGGGCGGCTTATAAAGAGATATTCTATGGTGGTAGTCCATCATTAATGCGTCAAGGTCTGGCGTGCATAGCCACTATGTCCCTCAATCTTGCAGCTGGTGTTTATGGTGACTCGGCTATTGCTGCGATGAGTATAGTCGGTAGAATCGCCATGTTATCATTTGCTGTTGTGATTGGATTAGGGCAAGGCTTCCAGCCAGTTTGTGGCTTTTGCTATGGGGCGGGACTCTATACTCGATTGAAGAAAGCCTATCACTTTACGGTTGTTCTTGGCACTAGCTTTCTCATTCTACTTGCTATTGGAGGCTGGATAGTGAGTGATTCCCTTATAGGAGTGTTCCGTGATGATCCTAAAGTAATTGAGATAGGAGTGGTTGCATTGCGTTGGCAGCTCTGTACCTTCCCTCTTAATGCCTTTATCTTAGCAAGTAATATGATGGCACAAACCTGCCGTAAGCCTTTACGAGCTAATGTGCTTGCAGCTGCAAGACAAGGTTTATTCTTCATCCCACTCATCTTTATCCTTCCAGCTCACTTTGGTTTACTAGGCGTTGAGATGTGTCAAGCTGTCAGCGATGTATTCTCTTTCACATTATCAGTGCCTATTGTTGTTTATACCTTCAAAGAGTTTAATAAGGAAGCTGCGGCTAGGAGGGTTACAGAATGAGTAAGATTTATATAAAGAACATGGTTTGTGATCGTTGTAAGATGGCTGTAGAGCAGACCTTACAACGTCAGAATCTACATTCAATAAAGGTTGATTTGGGCGAAGCTATCGTCGAGGAAGAATTGACGGAAACACAACTCTTAGCACTTCGAACGGCTTTAAAAGATTTAGGTTTTGAACTTCTCGGAGATAGAAGACAGCAGACAATAGACCTCATAAAGTCCTCTTTGATAAAACTTGTGCATTATCAAGATAACCAGTCAGCAACAACTCTGAGTGATTATCTCGTCTCTCAACTCCATCAAGACTATAGTTCGCTTTCCAAACTCTTCTCGGAAGTAGAAGGAAAGACTATAGAACGCTATTATATAGAGCTTCGTATTGAGCGTGTGAAAGAGCTAATTCGTTATGACGAACTTACTCTTACACAGATAGCGCAGCGTATGAATTATTCTTCAGTAGCCTATCTCTCCAGTCAGTTTAAGGCAGTCACGGGGATGACTCCATCTCAATTCCGAGGGATGAAGACGAATACTCGTATGCCTTTAGACCAACTTTAATATCTTATTCTGGCTTCTTATAACCCTCCTTATCATACATATCTCTCAATAAACTAATACCTGCTTGCGTCTTAAAAATATTCTTGCAAGCAGCGTCAATGGCGTGTTGAGAGCAATTATCCTCATACAAGTTAACAAGGAAGTCCGCCTCTACAAGAATCTGATAGTCTAATCCCTCGATGTGGTTATAAGTATGATGATGCCCAATAAGGAAGCATATCCTATCCATCTCATGATCAGTGAATCCACCCAAACGCACCATTAGATTACGAGCCTCTTGAGGTCCTTCAATCTCTTGATACTTACCATTGCTAGAACCATACTTGCGTTCGCTGACATGAATCCCAATGTCATGTAGAATAGCAGCAGACTCTAGTATATCTTGTGTCTCAGCCTCCAATCCTTCTAACGTACCAATGGTAGCAGCTAAGTTATGTACCTTTAAGAAATGATGGATACGTCTTGCATCCCCTTTGTCATATTCCGTCATTGCTGCAATGAGCTTTGCGTGTTTTCTATTCATCACCTAATACCTTTATAATAACGTATTGCAAAAGTAAGTCATTGCATTTAGAAAGAAGTATGATAAGCGTGAAATAATATGAAAGGAAGCATTTTGTAGGAATATTATAACCTTTATCCATAATTCTGTAATACGCTTTCCTTAATATAAGTGTACCTTTGCAAGCGACAAGGAGAAAGTCTTCTTGCAAACAACTAATATAATAAAATGAAGTTATGAAAAGTGATATTTTTGCAGTAAGCGGTATGAAGTGTGTACATTGTAAGGCTAACGTTGAGAATGCGCTAAAGTCCTTAAATGGTGTAAAGAGTGCAGAAGCTAATCTAGAGAAAGCCAATGTAAATGTTGAATATGATGAGTCTGTTGTTACTCCAGCACAACTCAAGGAGGCAGTAGACAATAGTGGGCGCTATGAGTTGAGCCTATAAGGAGATAAGTATGAAGCAAACAATTCCTGTTATCGGCATGGCATGTTCTGCATGTTCTGCCAATGTAGAGAAGAAACTGAACGAGCTTAAAGGCATTAATACCGCATCGGTATCATTGCCTGGTCGTTCCGCTTTGGTCGATTATGACCCCGAAACCATCTCACTGGAGCAGATGAAAGCTGCAATCAATGGGATTGGTTATGACTTAGTCATTGATAAAGAGACTTCAGTTGAGGAGATTGAGAAGCGCGAATACACGTTATTACGTCGGAAAACCATCCTTTCTTGGATATTCTCCATTGCCGTAATGAGCGTTTCGATGGGATGGATTGACCTCCATTCACGCACTATTGCCAATCAAGTTTCTCTATTGATTGCCTTAGCAAACATTGTTTATTGCGGTCGACAGTTCTATGTTTCAGCATGGAAACAACTCCTTCATGGCACTGCAAACATGGATACCCTCGTAACCTTATCCACGGCAATATCATTCCTGTTCAGTGCTTTCAACACCTTCTGGGGTGACGCTGTATGGGCGAGCAGAGGTATCGTTTGGCATACATACTATGATGCGGCGGTAATGATCATTACCTTTGTCTTGACAGGACGAATGTTAGAAGAAAAGGCAAAGGACGGCACTGCCTCCTCTATTAGACACATGATGGGTATGGCTCCAAAGACGGCACATATCGTTGATGGAGATCGAATAGAAGAAGTGCCAATATCGACTATTGAAGTAGGAGATATTCTAGAGGTTCACCCTGGCGAGAAGGTTCCTGTCGATGGAGAAGTTATCTCTGCCGAGAGCTTTATGACCCCCGATGCCGCCTATGTTGATGAGAGTATGATCACAGGCGAGCCTACTCCTGCCGAGAAGAAGAAGGGTTCAAAGGTGCTAGCAGGCACTATTCCTAGTCAAGGAGTATTCCGCATGAAGGCAAATGAGATAGGTGAGAACACGGCATTAGCGCATATTATTCGGATGGTGCAAGAGGCGCAAGGCTCTAAAGCACCCGTGCAACGCATTATCGATAAGGCTGCTTTAGTGTTTGTTCCAGTCGTTACGCTCATTGCCTTGCTAACATTTCTTCTATGGTGGCTGATAGGTGGCGAGGCTTACTTACCACAAGCGATTATCTCTGCTGTAGCCGTTTTGGTCATCGCTTGCCCATGTGCCATGGGATTGGCTACACCGACTGCCTTGATGGTAGGAATTGGTAAGGCAGCACAAAAGCAGATACTCATCAAGGATGCAGCAGCATTGGAGAGCTTACGTAAGGTGGATGCACTTGTAACCGATAAGACGGGAACGTTGACGATACCTAATAAGGAGGTAGACTTCACCAAGGCTGACAATCTTCCTTTCGAGAAACGGGAACAACTGAAGCCTAATGCTCGTGAGGCGATGGAAGAATTGCAGAAGAGTGGGATAGAGGTCTATATGATGAGTGGTGACAAGGATGAGGCTGCACGCTATTGGGCCGATAAAGTGGGTATAAAGCACTACTTTAGTAAGGCTTTACCGCAGGACAAAGAGAACCTTGTTAAGCGTTTGCAGTCTGAAGGAAAGCGCGTTGCGATGGTAGGAGATGGCATTAATGATACCCAAGCGTTGGCGTTGGCAGATGTCAGTATAGCGATTGCCAAGGGTACAGATGTTGCAATGGATGTAGCGCAAGTGACGCTCATGGGCGATGATTTAGCTACCCTTCCAGAGGCAATCCGACTCAGTAAGAACACCGTTAGAATGATATGGGAGAATCTTTTCTGGGCGTTCATCTATAACCTTGTTTGTATTCCTTTGGCGGCTGGACTATTATATGTCTTCGGTATCGACTGGCAGATTACACCTTCTTGGGCAAGTGCCCTAATGGCATTCTCAAGCGTTAGTGTCGTTTTGAATAGCCTTCGCCTGCGTTGGATGAAATAGGTGAGTAAGAATAGAAAGAAGGGCATAATACTTTTGTAATAGATTATTGCTAATTTGGATACTCCTAATTGCGTTATTTCCATTAAGACCTAACGTTGTTTCCAAATATGCGATTTATAGCAAAGGTATTGTGCCTTTCTTTAATTTATTGATAACCAGCTTATTATGAAAAACATACCTATCAATCTCTTTAAATATTCTAGCTTTTCCACTGAAAAGTACTAGCTTTTGGGTAAAAACGTACCTCCGTTTCACCAAAAACGTACCTCCATTTCACTAAAAACGTACCTCCGTTTCATTAAAAACGTACCTCCGTTTTACTAAAAACGTACCTCCGTTTTATGAAAAAGCAATATACGAACCTGTTTAAAGATATATTTCTTCTTTTTTAAAAGCTATTTCGATAATTCTGTTTGTAAAGTATCTTCTAATGAAGAAGAGCGTTGTGTAACATAGAAATAGGACTTACCATAGCTTATTAATAGCTGATGATAAGTCCTATTGATGCCTATTTACGTGAGTGAAACGTACCTCGATGATAGGAGAAAAGCCCTATCTCACAGGGTAATCATATCTGTTTGTGTTGTAGAAGTTCGTCTGCTGTGATGGAACATGATCGAACTCAACATTGATAGAGATAATGTTTTGATTGTGAGAACCCCATTGATAGCTTACGCCACCACCAATTCTATCCATGAATCGACTAGCCATTGCGCCATAACCAAAGCCCATTGCACCATAACCATAACCAAAGGGACTATAGCCCAACATGCCATATCCGCCCCAAGCTGGGTATCCATAACCTGCGTAACCGAAAGCATTTCCGACATTATTAGAGGTGAATGCCTTCTGAACAAAGGCGTAAGCACTCCAATGCTCATCGAATTGATAGCCGAGAACAGCATTGACTCCGCCAACGAAATAGTTGTTTCCTTGATAAGTCAGATGGTTTACATAGCCACCAACGGCTAGGGTCGCCTTCTTTGAAAGGTTGGTTACATACATCAATGACACATCTTGCGAGAATCCTGCACCATGGTTATATCCATGTCCAAGGTTGGCGAATGCTGATGCACTAAGGTTTATGTTCAATCCTTTATGCAGTCTCCATGGACCTAAGCCATAGCCCCACTCGGGGTAATAGAAACTATTGGGAGTAACCGTCTGACCGCTTTCTGTAATGACAGGGAGGTTATTGTCTATTTGAGATTGCTGTTCACGATCCTCTGCCATACGCCTAGCATATTCCTTCTCAGCCTCAGTTGCTTCCCTTGGTCCTTTCAGGCGCGATGACTCAATAGGCTTCACAACCGATGTATCAACGTTGTGCTGCCCCGCTATTGTTTGCGCTTGCAATGGCAGGCACAAGATAGCTGTTATTATGAAAGCATATTTCTTCATTTGCTTGCAAATATAAATAATCGTCTATCAACAGCCAAGTATTTTAAAAGTTATTAGTGTTTTTTCAAGTTGTTGGTACTACTTAGTTTTCATGATGAGCGGTGGATCTGTTGTAAAGAGAAATACGGTTGCACCATGGAAAACCTGTCCTGGCTGTAAGCTATTGTCTACTTTCTCCATACCACTATTGTATCCAGCATGCAAGGGTTGTAGTGTTATGCCGCTACTTTGTGCCCCATGCGTATTGATGAGTAGGGTAGGTTCACTGGAGTAGATGGTCATTGCGCGCCCACTTTGTGCATCGAAAAGGATAGCGGTAGGCTTTTGCATATTGTCAGGATGGCGCAGTTGGAAAGCATGATAATAGCCATTGATGGTTGCTTTTATTCGTTCTCCAATCTCTCTTGGTTGGGTAAAGTCGAATGGGGTAAGGCGTGTTTTCTGTAGTTCATTAGTGGGGAATTGCTCCTTATCCAACTTATTTGTATAGTGCGTATCTAGCCACAGATGTTGTTTAAGGATAGATCGGTGCATGTCACCAGATAGATTGAAACAAATTCCATTGGTTACTTGCAATGTTGTTGGAGCAGTCGTCGTGATACGATAATCAATGTCGAGTGCATTCTGATCGGATAGCGTATAGGTAACAGTTGCATTCAATTTACCATTGAGATTGTTCTCTCCTTCAATCGTAATATAGCGTAGGGAGACCGATTGGTTATCCGAGCTAACAACCTCCCAAACCTTTGATGAGAGTGTTTCTGTATGCTCCTTACCGATGTAGATAAGCGTTGCCCCTAATGTAGAGTCTTGCTTGTAGGCTTCCAGCTGATTGTACCCTTTGACCACAGGCTCCAATCGTCCGTTCCAGTTATGGGCTGTCAACGAAACAAGCCGCGCTCCGTAATTACTCACAATAGCTTCCATACCATTGCTGTTAGTGAGCTTGACAAGTCTTGCTTCCTGTGCATTTATGTTCATAACAAGGCTCAATAAAACCATTGTTATTAGTGCATGTATCTGCTTCATAATGTATCCTTTCTGTATATTGCAAAGTTAGTAAAAAACTTTAGAAATGCTTGTGTGGTAGAAATAAATGTTATACTTTCGTATCCAAATACAACTATTTTAGAATTAAAGAAGAAGTCTTCTGTTTCTTTCCGTTGCTTTTATCTTCTACAGCCTATGTGAGTTTATAAGATAAAAGAATGTCAGGAAAGAGCAAAGAGATAGCAAAAGATATAGGATTATGGAGTTAGAATTAGAACCCTTATGCCTTCCTTGTGATAAGAAACGCCCCATTGTCATAGCAGGACCATGCTCCGCCGAAACCGAAGAGCAGGTGATGAATACGGCACGTATGCTGGCAGATAAAGGATGTCACATCTTTCGTGCAGGCGTATGGAAGCCACGTACCAAGCCAGGAGGATTCGAAGGAAATGGAGAGAAAGCCTTACCCTGGTTGAAAGAAGTCAAGGAAGAGACTGGGATGATGATATCTACAGAGGTGGCGACCCCTGATCATGTCGAATTAGCAATGCGGTATGATATGGACGTACTATGGGTTGGCGCACGTACATCGGCTAATCCTTTTGCAATGCAGGCATTGGCAGACTCGATGCAAGGACTTCAAATACCAGTATTAGTGAAGAATCCTGTCAATCCTGATTTAGAACTATGGATTGGTGGCTTACAACGGTTGAATCAAGCAGGGATAAAGCGTCTGGGTGTAATCCATAGAGGTTTCTCTAGCTATGACAAGAAGATATATCGCAACCTACCGATGTGGCAAATCCCTATTGAATTGCGCCGTCGTATTCCTGGATTACCCATTATTTGTGACCCTAGTCATATTGGTGGACGCCGTGACTTGATAGCTCCTCTTTGTCAGCAAGCAATGGATTTAGGCTTTGATGGACTCATCGTAGAGAGCCATTGTAACCCGAAAGAGGCATGGAGTGACGCTAAGCAGCAGGTAACTCCTGATATTCTGGATTATATTCTGTCGTTACTTGTGATACGTGATGACACCTTCACGACTGAAGATATCCGTTCGTTACGTGCACAGATAGATGAGTTAGACAACTCATTGATGGAACTCCTTGCGAAGCGTTTCCGCTTATGTAGGGAGATTGGAACCTTTAAGAAGGAACATAACATGACTATCTTACAGACGAGGAGATATAATGAGATACTCGAGAAACGTGGTACGCAAGCAGGATTATGTGGTATGAATCCAAAGTTTGCAGCACATATCTTCGAGCTTATCCATGAGGAGAGTGTACGACAGCAGTTGGCTATTGTGACGCAATCTTAAGCCTCTCTCTTCCTAAAAATATCATCTATGACACGCTTATTGTTAACCTTTCTTCTGAGTCTTATGACCCTATACTCTGTCGCACAAAACCGATTGACTATTGTGGAGCTAAATGCTGAGAATCTCTTTGATGCACGGCATGATACGTTGAAGAATGATTATGAGTTCTTACCCACTTCACCACGTCATTGGACTCGAACAAAGTATTGGGAGAAGTTGAATAGGACGGGGCAGACCATCATTTCCTGCGGTGAAGATAGCAAGGGATGGCAATTACCTGACCTTGTGGGATTATGTGAAGTGGAGAATGACAGCGTGCTTTTTGATCTTACGAAACGCTCTTTATTGCGCAATGCACGCTATGAATACGTTATGACGTCATCGCTTGATATACGTGGTATAGATGTGGCTTTGCTCTATTCTCCCTTCTCTTTCCGCTTGTTGAAAGCCGATACTATCAGGGTTAGCTTGATAGCAGATATGCGACCAACACGTGACATACTCCATGTAGAAGGAGCTATTGCTAATGGTGATACCTTACATGTTCTATTGCTTCATGCACCGAGTAGAACAGGTGGAGAGATATACTCAAGACCTTTCCGAAAACACGTGATGATGCAAGTGAGTAATGTGGTTGATTCTATTCAGAAATACCAAGTTCATGCAAAGATAATCGTGATGGGCGACTTCAATGACTATGCTGATAGTCCTTCATTAAAGCCTTTGTACGAATGCGGTTTGTTGAATGTCTCGGCACAAGCAAAGGGAAAGAATGGTGCAGAAGGCACCTATCGTTATCATGGAGAGTGGGGTAGTTTGGATCAGATTCTCATAAGTGATAACCTCCGTCCTTATGTGCTTTCATGCTATGTCAATGATGCTCCTTTCCTTCTGGAAGAAGATATGAAGTACGGCGGAGTAAAGCCTCGCCGCCATTATAATGGGATGCGTTATAACAACGGCTTCAGCGATCATCTGCCCTTAGTATTACGGCTGTCTATTCCCTAAGAAAAGGAGTGAAAGGAAAGAACTGCCGTTAGAAGTTAATTGCAAGTCCTGCTTCAACAGATGTATATGACTTCCTTATAGGTACAATAGGAGCCGTGTCATAGATGAGACGATAAGCACCATTAATCCCAATGGCTGGTGTTATCTTATATAGAAGATCTACGGCACCACCGAATCGAGCTTTCTTGAAGTAGCTATCAGGTTTTCCTTGATGGATAGCAGTAGCTGTTAATGACCAATGGTCACTGATGTGATGCTGGAAACTCAAGGCTAGATGCGTCTTAATGCTACGGCTACAAGCGTAGAGCGTAGGAGCAGATGCGGTTGGTTCTTTCCACTTCTCGAACTCATAGAACACACCCGCAGCAGCAAACATAAGGAATCTCTCCTTATTCACGAGTCGATAACGTGATTGCAAACCCGTAGATACCTTAAACTCTAAGCCTCTACTCCCTGCCCATTGCGATTCGGCATAAGGATAGACTTCAAAGGCATGGCTCAATAAATAGCGATACTCCATGTGTACGTGTCCGCCGCTTACCGTCACCTGTTTACCATAGGTTGAGAACTCTAGTTTATTGATTAAGTTGATAACACGCTTGTGCTTGATTAATAGATTGAGATTGGCAGTATTCTTAACAGTGAGTATATTCTGTTGTTCGGTCTTGAAGTCTACTACTGGTAAGAGAGATCCTTGTATAGTCTTCGTACTATCAATGCTTAGGGTGAGATTCTCTGTGAATAACATCTGAGCATACGATGGGATAGAGAGTAACAAAGCCAATAGAACTAGTGTAAGAGTTTTCTTCATGTGCGTTGATGAGTTCCTAATGATGATATGTAAGATAAAAAATAAGGGACGTACAAATGTTAGTGTGCGTCCCTGTTTATTAGTTGCTATTACTTATCAGAAATCTTAAGTGTCTTATTCAACTTGTCAATTTTGGACTGAAGTTTAGCTATCTTCTTACCCATCTTATCCAATTTTTTCTTACTCTTAGCCAACTTCTTATTTATGGCTTTTGCCTCTTTCAATTTTTTGATAGTGTCCTTTGCATCCTTTACTGTGCTAGAAGGGCTTGTTGCAGTGAAGTCGGTTGTTGCTATGTTAGCGTCAGCGTTAGCATTAGCAGCCTTCTCCGTTAACTCATTATAGTCGACTTTCTCTTTCTCGTAATCAAGCTGCGCCTTATTTAACTTAGTGGTCAGTTCGAGTAGCTTCTGCTGTTCTTTTAGGTTCTTTACTACTGTTGCATCTTGTGCGAAAGCGAATGTGGTCATAAGTGCCATAGCACCCATTAATAATAATTTTCTCATACTTCTTTCTTATAAATTAGTCTTACAATAAATAAATACTATCCTTTTCTATGTTCGTCTTAGCCTTTGCTTTTAGGCTCGTCTTTGTATGTTCCGTTATAGAATTGAGTCTGTCGACTGTTGTATTTGCCTTTTAATATCAGCCTTGCTATTGCCTAAGCCAATATTATCTAATAATCCGTTCAAAGCCCCACCAACTAAGTCTTCAATGGTAGAGGTGGCAGGCTCTACAATATTATCTTGTATCATCTTCTGCGCCTTTTGCCTTATTTGCTCTTTGAGGTTCACTTCCGAGTTCTTATAATATTGCCTTGCAGCTTCCTGCAAGTCATCTTCGTCAATCGTAAAGATATGCCCTAAGAGCCCTACTGATACGGTGTGATTTTGTCCTGCATAATGCACCTTGCCTGTAGAGTATATAATGTGATTATCCACGGTAACGAGGTTGTCTACAGCAGATCTTATCACTTTCCCAGCAAAGGCATTGCTGATAGAACGGAAAGCGTTATCGACGAGTTCATTGCCCGTTGTGTTGGTCGTATCATTTACAGCGTCGTTCACCGTATTGGTAATGACGTCAGACAATACATCCTTGTGCTGTTCAGGCTTTGGGCATGTGAGAATCAGCACGATGATGAAAGCCACCAAGACTATCAATGTGCCTAACAAACATCCCGTATGGCTCTTCTTTTGAATAACTACCGTCTGTGGGGCTGCTGCCTGTTGAGTTGCAGGTTCAACGGGCGTAGCTTCAACGTAAGGTAAATCTTGCGCCGTTGTCTCGTCGTCAATAGGATCTTTCCCTTCCAAAATTGGGCGTAACTCCTCAATTTGCCATGCTGGAATCCATTGCTGCGTATCGGTAGGCATGACGAGAGTAGTTGCTATAATCTTCCTCTGACTTAACTCTTTGAGGCTGTAAGGTCCCTGCTTTTCGTTATCAATTTCTATGTAATATTCCATTTGTTTACCTTTATTATATAGTTGAGATATGTGGCGTATAAAAATTATATGTTATCGTTTACGCCTTATTCTCATAATTGTGTGCGAAATTAGACATAAATTCTGATATGACAAAGAAACATCATCTATTTTACCTATCACTTACCTGTTTTTTTTGATTTAAGGCTCATTCCTACTTGAGTAGTCATGGAAAAGATGTATATTTGTACTATCAAACGAAAGAAGATAACCCTATAATTCATAATAAAAAATGATGGAATTAATCCAGCCCTATGTGGGCATTGCGGTAAAGCTAATCGTTGGTATGATTGGCATTCTAACCTTTTTGCGCATTACGGGTAAGGTGCAAATGGGTCAGTTGACTCCCCTTGACACGGTAAGTGCATTCGTTATTGGTGCGTTAGTCGGTGGTGTATTGTACAATCCAGATATGACCATCTGGCATCTCATCTTCGCCCTAGCTGTATGGACAGGCTTTAATATGCTTGTTCGTTTCGCCATGCACTCTGCCTATTTGCGCCATCTTATCAAAGGCGAGAGCGTCTTCTTGGTGAAAGACGGCGTTATCAACTTTAAGAACTTCAAGCGTAATAGTCTTGAGATGGAGCAGTTCCGCCTCATGCTAAGGCAGAAAGGTATCTTCTCCATGTTCGATGTAGAGGATGTACTGTTTGAAGCTAACGGCTCTGTAACGGTTCTCTCACCTGGTCAGACGACCTATTCCGTATTGTTGGTGAATAATGGAGAGATTGTGGAAAGCAGCCTAGCACAGTTTAACCACACACAGGAATGGGTGATGAAAGCTATCAAACGCAATGGATTCCGTGGACCTTCTGAGCTGTTCTGTATGGAGTGGACACCTCGAAGAGGGTTCTATTTCGTAACCTTCAACGGGGATGTGAAGCGTGGTAAAGCGGAGTTCGACTCTGAAAGCATAGACCCTGATAACGCACAGGTGTAAGTCCAATCAAGTGCCTCCAAGCCTTCTAAAAAAGGTAGGAGAGTTGACAAAGACTAGTTAGAACATAATAGTACAATTCAATAGTGGCGTTTCCTTGTATGAACGAGAGGCTCTTCTCGCAACGAGGAAACGCCCCTTTCGTATATAGAAGAGCGTTCGTTCCTATTATTTGCTGTTATTCCTTGCATTTATGAGCGGGTTTTAGTCTCTGATATGTAGCGATAAATTGACACATACGAGTCAGCGCAATGACACGTATGTGTTATGCCACTTGACACATACGTGTTATTTCGTTCACACATACGTGTCAATTTCGTCCATGATATAAGGCGATGAAATGGGATCTATTTCATCACCTTTTTTATATATATTACGCCCAGAATGTATTACATACCACTAACGTTGTATTTAGCCTAAGTAACCTTACAGCTGTCAAACATATTCCAGCTCGATTGCAGATATATTTCTGCACAAAGCCTATTTATGTGCGCATGAAAGTGTAACAAGTGTTTTAAAATATTTTAAAATACTACTCACTGGCTTGCTGTTTTATGTCTCTTTTTGCTATCTTTGTATGATAGAAATAGAATAATAAGTACACTTTAAAGCAATGTTTGAGAATTTAAGTGATCGTCTAGAACGCTCCTTTAAGATCCTTAAAGGTGAGGGAAAGATAACGGAGATCAATGTAGCGGAGACCCTAAAGGATGTTCGTAGAGCATTACTCGACGCCGATGTCAACTATAAGGTAGCTAAGTCATTTACCGATACAGTAAAGCAAAAGGCGCTTGGTATGAACGTGCTTACAGCCGTTAAACCAGGTCAGTTGATGGTGAAGATAGTGCATGATGAGTTAGCAGAACTCATGGGTGGCGAGTCAGTAGGGCTAAATCTTACAAGCCGTCCAGCCATTATCTTAATGAGTGGTTTGCAGGGTTCTGGTAAGACCACATTCTCTGGTAAGTTAGCAAACATGCTGAAGACAAAGGAACATAAGAACCCTTTGTTGGTTGCTTGTGACGTATATCGCCCTGCAGCTATCGACCAATTAAAGGTTGTTGGCGAACAGGTGGGCGTTCCAGTATATTCAGAGCCAGAGAGCAAGAACGTTAATGAGATAGCTGATCACGCCCTCGCAGAAGCAAAGGCGAAAGGCTATGATGTGGTAATCATCGATACCGCAGGTCGACTGGCAGTCGATGAGGAGATGATGAATGAGATTGAGAGTCTCAAGAATCATGTAAACCCTGATGAAACGCTGTTCGTTGTAGACTCCATGACAGGTCAGGACGCTGTTAACACCGCAAAGGAGTTCAATGATAGATTGGATTTCAACGGCGTTGTCCTAACGAAACTCGATGGTGATACACGTGGTGGTGCTGCTTTGTCAATTCGCACAGTCGTAACCAAGCCAATCAAGTTCATAGGTACTGGCGAGAAGATGGAAGCTATTGATGTGTTCCATCCAGGACGTATGGCAGATCGTATCTTAGGTATGGGTGACGTAGTCTCTTTGGTGGAACGAGCACAAGAGCAGTTCGATGAGGAAGAGGCGAAACGCTTGCAGAAGAAGATACAGAAGAACCAATTCGACTTCAATGACTTCTACAACCAGATACAACAAATAAAGAAGATGGGTAACCTGAAAGACCTCGCTTCGATGATTCCTGGTGTGGGTAAAGCTATCCGCGATGTAGATATAGACGATAATGCCTTCAAGGGTATTGAGGCTATCATACAGAGTATGACACCAAGGGAACGCACGAATCCAGAGGTATTGAATAACTCACGTCGCCAGAGAATAGCGAAGGGTTCAGGTACTAGCTTGCAGGAAGTAAACCGACTCATTAAGCAGTTTGACCAAACGCGTAAGATGATGAAGATGGTTACAGGTTCTAAGATGGCTGGTATGATGAGCAAGATGAAAGGTATGCCTGGTATGCCCTCTATGCCGAAAGGCTTGTGAGAAGAATCATCAACAAACAATAATAATATAAGCTATGGAATATCAGTTAATCGATGGTAAGGCAACCGCAACAGCCATCAAACAGCAGATTGCGGAAGAGGTAAAAGCCATTACAAAGGCAGGTGGAAAACAACCACATTTGGTTGCTATATTAGTAGGGCACGATGGGGGAAGTGAGACTTACGTAAAGAACAAGGTTATTGCTTGTGAGCAGTGTGGCTTTAAGTCTACGCTTATCCGTTACGAGACTGATGTTACCGAGGATGAGTTGTTGGCTTGTGTGGACAAGTTAAATAAGGATGATGACGTTGATGGATTCATTGTGCAACTCCCATTACCAAAGCATATTGATGAGCAGAAGATCATCATGGCTATTGATTATCGCAAAGACGTGGATGGCTTCCATCCAGTTAATGTGGGGCGAATGGCGATCGGTTTACCATGCTTTATATCAGCAACACCATTAGGTATCCTAACACTGTTGCAGCATTACCATATTCCAACTTCTGGTAAGAAGTGCGTTATCTTAGGTAGAAGTAACATCGTTGGGAAGCCTATGGCACAGCTCATGATGCAGAAGCAATATGGAGATGCAACCGTAACAGTTTGCCACTCGCATTCAGCGACATTGAAGAAAGAATGTCAGGAAGCTGATATTATTATTGCAGCTATTGGGCGCCCCGATTTCTTAACAGCCGATATGGTTAAACCAGGTGCTGTAGTTATCGACGTTGGTACGACGCGTGTACCCGATGCAACACGTAAGAGTGGCTATCGCTTGAATGGTGATGTGAAGTTTGATGAGGTAGCTCCGTTATGTTCATTCATCACACCAGTACCAGGAGGCGTTGGTCCGATGACGATTTGTTCTTTAATGAAGAATACACTTGCAGCAGGCAAGAAAGAATATTATAAATGATGACAGCAGAAGAATATCTACAGCTCGGCAATGAGTGTCGGCAACGAGGAGACTGGCAGAATGCCTTAGCCAATTATATGGAGGCTATCGAACTGGATCCTAACTCGCCGGCAGTAGTAGCAAAAGAGATGCTAGAGAATATTCTAAACTTCTATAACAAGGATGCGTATAATCCTTAAAATACAAAAACTATGAGCAAGATGAAAGGTGCCATCGTAGTGAACACTGATCGCTGCAAAGGATGCCAGTTGTGTATCGTTGCATGCCCGAAAGATGTGATTGCCTTGGCTCAGAAACAAGTAAATGTCCACGGATATCCGTTTGTTGAGTCTGCTAAACCAGATGATTGTATCGGTTGTGCAGCTTGTGCAACAGTGTGTCCTGATGGCTGTATTACAGTCTATCGTAAAAAAGTGGAGGGGTAATTTATGGCAGAACAAGAAGTAAAATTGATGAAAGGTAACGAGGCAATCGCCCATGCTGCAATTCGTTGTGGTGCGGACGGATACTTCGGTTATCCTATCACTCCACAGAGTGAAATTATAGAAACACTAGCTGCTTTGAAGCCTTGGGAGACCACGGGAATGGTTGTCCTACAGGCTGAAAGTGAAGTGGCATCCATCAATATGATTTATGGTGGTGCTGGTGCTGGTAAGCGTGTATTGACAAGTTCTTCTTCACCAGGCGTCGCCTTAATGCAAGAGGGTATCAGTTATATGGCAGGTGCAGAGCTCCCAGGTGTATTTGTAAATGTACAGCGTGGTGGTCCTGGGCTTGGAACGATACAGCCAAGTCAGAGTGATTACTTCCAGGCGACACGTGGTGGCGGTAATGGCGATTACAATGTGATTGTATTGGCGCCAAATTCTGTACAGGAGATGGCTGATTTTGTTGACTTGGCTTTCGAGTTAGCATTCAAGTATCGTAACCCTGCAATGATTCTTTCTGACGGTGTGATTGGTCAGATGATGGAGAAGGTTGTTCTCCCACCAATGAAACCTCGTCGTACAGAAGAACAGATTCGTAAAGAGTGCCCGTGGGCTTCTATGGGGCGCACAGCAGGTCGTAAGCCTAATATCATCACCTCTTTGGAGTTAATGCCAGAGGTAATGGAACAAAGAAACTTACATTTGCAGGAGAAGTATCGTCAGATACGTGAGAATGAAGTGCGCTTCGAAACACAGCAATGTGAGGATGCCGATTATGTAATCGTAAGTTTTGGTAGTGCTGCACGTATCGGTGAGAAGGCTGTCGAGCTAGCTCGTGAGCAAGGCTTGAAAGTTGGACTCTTCCGTCCTATCACACTCTGGCCTTTCCCAAGTAAGCAGCTTGTAGATCTTTGCAAAGGCAAGAAAGGAATCTTGGTTAGTGAGATTAACGCTGGTCAGATGGTACAGGATGTTCGTCTTGCGATTGAAGGTGCTTTACCTGTAGAACATTTTGGGCGTTTGGGTGGTATCGTTCCTGATCCAGAAGAGATTGTGAATGCACTCAAAGAAAAGTTAGTAAAGTAAGAGAGGAGGGCGTATATATTATGGCAAATGATATAATTTCACCTGAGAATTTGGTGTATAAGAAGCCGACCTTGATGAATGATACGACAATGCATTATTGTCCTGGATGTTCACATGGTGTGGTTCATAAATTAGTTGCAGAGGTAATCGAAGAGATGGGGATGACCGATAAGGCTATTGGTGTATGCCCTGTTGGTTGCGCTGTATTTGCTTATCGCTATCTTGATATTGATTGGCAGGAAGCGCCTCATGGTCGTGCTCCAGCTGTAGCAACTGGTATTAAGCGTGTATGGCCTGACCGTCTAGTGTTCACTTATCAGGGTGATGGTGACTTGGCATGTATCGGTACTGCTGAGACAATTCATGCGTTGAATCGTGGTGAGAATATTCCAATCATCTTCATCAATAATGCTATTTATGGTATGACTGGTGGTCAGATGGCACCAACAACATTGATGGGGCAGAAAACAGCAACTTGTCCTTATGGTCGTGAACCAGAACTACATGGTTACAACTTAAATATCACCGAACTTGCTAGTCATTTGAAGGGAACTTGTTATGTAACTCGTCAGAGTGTAGATACTGTTGCCTCTATTAACAAGGCAAAGCGTGCTATTCGCAAAGCTTTCGAGGCAAGTATGCAAGGGAAAGGTAGTTCCTTGATAGAGATTGTTGCAACATGTAACAGTGGTTGGAAACTCTCTCCAGTAAAGGCGAATGAGTGGATGCGTGAGAATATGTTCCCTGAATATGAGAAGGGCGATCTAAAAGATACAACCAATCTTTAGTCTTTCTCTATATATAATAAAGGTGTAATATGAAAAAAGAGATAATTATTAGTGGCTTTGGTGGACAAGGTGTACTCTCTATGGGTAAGATTCTTGCTTACTCAGGGCTAATGGAAGATAAAGAGATAACATGGATGCCTGCTTATGGTCCAGAGCAGCGTGGTGGTACAGCTAATGTGACTGTTATCATCAGTGATGAGCGCATATCTTCGCCTATCTTAAGTAAGTACGATGTTGCTATTGTTCTAAATCAGCCTTCATTAGATAAGTTCGAACCAAAGGTAAAGCCGGGTGGTATCCTTATATATGATGGTTATGGTGTCATGAATCCACCAGCTCGTAAGGATATCATAGTTTATCGAATCAATGCGATGGATAAGGCTGCTGAGATGAAGAATGCCAAAGTCTTCAATATGATAGTCCTAGGCGGATTGCTTAAGGTTTGTCCTGTTGTAAGTACTGACGGCTTGAAGAAAGCACTCTATAAGAGTCTGCCAGAACGTCATCATAACTTAATTCCATTGAATATGCAAGCTGTGGAAGAAGGTATGAAGATAATCGTTCAGCAGTAAAATGATATACAAAGCAACCTGATTTTTTATAACTCTCTAATTTGTTTAAGGGGCTCCAGCAGTGATGCTATGGGCTCCTTAATCTATTTATAAAAGATAGTGTTCATTTAAGCACACCTTATTAAGTTTTTCGTATATTAGATTGTTCTATTATTCCACTAATATAGTTTAATTTGTTCACTATACCCCTATTATAGTAAACTTTTTATGGAAAAGATTTGGCTGTTTCATTATTTTTTTATTACTTTGCAGCCGATTAAAGTGTTGATACTGTATAATTTATAAATATTAATTAATTCAGAGAGACAATGAAAAAGTTAGTTTTGATGTTAGCTGCTGCGTCTATGGCAGCTTCAGTTTCTGCTCAGACTGTAGCAGAGAGCAAGGCTTTTGACAACGTTTACGTTGGTATTAATGGTGGTGTTGCTACTAAGACTACTGGCCACAAGTGGTTGAGCGACCTCGATCCAAATGCTGGTCTTCGTATTGGTCGTTACTTCACTCCAGTCTTTGGTTTGGCAGTTGAAGGTAATGCTTACTTCTCAAACAAGCCTTGGCACTCAACAGGTACAGCAGTTCGCGCTACAAACGTTAGTTTACTCGGTACTGTAAACTTGAGCAACCTCTTCGGTGGTTACAAGGGTGAGCCTCGTGCATTTGAGGTTAGCGCACTCTATGGTCTTGGTTGGATGCACGTATTTACAAACGACAAGGCTGTTAAGGCTGCTACTGAGAATCAGCGTAATCGTATGACTTCTAAGGCTGCTCTTGACTTCGCTTTCAACTTCGGTTCAGCAAAGCAGTTCCAGTTCTATGTAGAGCCTTCTATCAACTTCGCATTCTTGGGTCAGTCAAAGAACAAGGAAGTGGTTGCAACTGGTAATGCTTTGAATCCAGTAGTTTTAGCTGATCATCAGGAGTATGGTTACAAGGCAGCTTCACAGGCAGGTCAGCCAGCTTACAACATCAACAACTCATTCGTTCAGTTGAATGCTGGTCTTGTTTACAAGTTCAAGAATTCTAACGGCACACACAACTTCACAATCGTTGTTCCACGTGATCAGGCTGAGATCGATGCATTGAACGCACAAATCAATGAGCTTCGCAACCGTAAGCCAGAGGTTATCACTAAGGAGGTTGTTAAGGAGGTTCCTGCTGTTAAGGTTAAGGAGTTCACTGTATCTGACCTCGTATTCGTAACATTCGCTCAGGGTAAGTCTGCTCTTACAAACGACGCTAAGGCTGCTCTTAACAACGTTAAGGAGGGTGTTCACGTTCAGGTTGTTGGTACAGCTTCTCCAGAGGGTTCTAAGGAACTTAACGATCGTCTCTCACAGGCTCGTGCTGACGTAGTTGCTAACTACCTCAAGGGTCGTGGCGTTATCGTTGACGAGGCAACTGGTAAGGGTGTACAGGGTGTAACTTCTAACCGTTTGGCTGTTGTTTACGTAAAGTAATCAGTCATACAAATTAAGAAGTTAAACCTTCTATAAAGTAATATGGGATGTACCTCAAGGGGTGCATCCCTTTTTCTTATTCTAGATGAATGGGTTTAAGTTCTGTTGAGTGATTTAGTTGTAGAATGATTGTCCAATAGTTGGGATTGATTCGTATTGCTACATTGTTTATTAAATATGGGAGAGATGGAAAAGTTATCAAAGATAGGGAGATATGAGTTTATGACAGAACCTTTTCATTGCGATTTCTCTAATCATCTATTCATGGGACATTTAGGTAATCACATGCTTAATGCAGCTGATTTTCATAGCAATGAGCGATGTTATGGCATGAATTATCTTAATACTATCAACAAAACATGGGTGTTGAGTCGTCTCGCTATTGAAATGGAGGATATGCCTAAAGCATACGACAAGTTTTATGTTGAGACATGGGTTGATAATGCTATGAAGTATTTTACAAGCCGCAACTTTAAGGTCGTTAGTGAGTCGGGACACATTTATGGATATGGTAAAAGCGTTTGGGCACTCATCGACACGGGTACTCGTGAGCCTTCAGATATTTTTGCTATCCGTGAAGGTCTTATTAATGAATACATAGAGAAAGACTATATTTGTCCGATTAGTAAGTCATCACGTGTGAAGATAACAGATAAGGTTTCACTTATTCGTTCTATTGATACCTATTATAGTGATGTGGATGTGAATGGGCACATCAACTCCGTTAAGTATATTGAACATATATTTGACTTGTGGGATTTAGATTGGTATCGTCAGCATACAATTAAGCGTCTTGAGATTGCATACGTAGCAGAGTCTCATCAAGGAGATCGCTTACATTTCTATCGTGAGCAGCGTGATTCAGACTTAGACTTTAATGTGAGAATAACAAAGAGCAATGAGCTTTGTGAGGAAACAGAGGCTTGTAGGTGCAGGGTGTTATTTGGTTGATAGAATAAGGTAACTCCCATCCATTAATAATTGTTCCTCGTCCATTAGTTCCTTCATAACCTTGGTGACCATATCCCAATCCTCATCAAGCTGTCTAACCTCTGTCACATGATGTCTCTCACCATCAGCTACCATTGCGAGGAGCTTTTCTTTTATCTCCTCTTGTTGGTTGTGATCATCGTGATGAGAATGAGAGAGACATACATCACACTGTTCACAATCTACTGATTTCTTCTCTCCGAAATAATAGAGCAGCTGTCTACTCCTACAAACCCTATTGTTCTGTGCATAGTTAATAACAGAATTAATGCTCTTCTGGAATTGCTCCTTCCGCTCTTCGTAAACACTTTTATCCAGTATGACGTCGCTACCATCAACACGATCTCTCTTATAGCTAATGAGCGGAATACTCTTACGAGGAATGAAATCTATGATGCGTTTCTTACTTAGATTTATAAGCACCATATAAGTTTGATTGCGGTCAAGACCAGCCTCTTGCGCTATGTAACTCTCATCGACATAACCATAGTCAGTGAATAATCCACCATAGTTCCTAAGTAGAGATATGACGACATCATTCTCTTTCTCGCTTAATGAATCAAGTCGATAAAGGTCATCACGTCTTAGCAAGAACCGTACACGTGCATTATTATCTGGGTTCGGTTCGTAGTCAATATATCCAGCTCGTTGTAATAGAATCAACGCAGCGTTGGCTCGGATAGGGAAGTGTTTAAATGTTGCACAGAACTTATCAATAGGGAACTCAAACGTACAGCCTTCACCGCTATTCACGCCTATTTGATAGAAATAAGCTAAGTGCTCGTAAACCTGTTGTACATATTCTTTAGGGGGGAACGTGTCTTCGACTCTCTTTTGTAGCGTTCGATTGTCATGCCCATTATAGAGTAAAACCGCATAAGCCTTCTGCCCATCACGCCCTGCGCGTCCCGCTTCTTGGAAATAAGCCTCGAGCGAACTAGGGCAATCCATGTGTATCACCACGCGCACGTCGGCTTTGTCAATTCCCATACCAAAGGCATTTGTTGCAACTATAACACGCACCTTGTCATGTTGCCATTCACTTTGACGTTGATCCTTCACGGCTGGCTCCAGTCCTGCATGATACCATGTTGCGGATATACCATACTGCATAAGCAGTTGCGCAATCTCTTTCGTTCTCTTCCTACTACGACAGTAAACAATAGCCGTCTTTGGTATTGATTGAAGGATATGAACCATCTCAGCCTCTTTATCTTCCGCCTGTCTGACAACATACACAAGATTCTTTCGTTCGAAGCTCATACGGAAGACATTCTTCTCTGTGAAACCGAGTCGTTCCTGTATATCGTCAATAACGTCAGGTGTAGCAGTGGCAGTTAACGCAAGGATAGGTACGTTGGGTACGAGCTTTCGTATTACCGCTATCTGCAAATAGGATGGGCGGAAGTCGTAACCCCATTGACTAATGCAATGAGCCTCATCAACCGTGATGAAACTCACTTTCATGTGTTTTAGTTTGATTTGGAAGAGATCGGAACTAATGCGCTCGGGCGAGATGTACAATAACTTAACGCCACCAAAGATACAATTCTCCAATGTTGTTACAATTGCATCTCTACTCATCCCAGAGTAGATAGCTGCTGCAGCTATTCCTTTGTGTCGAAGGTGCTCCACTTGGTCTTTCATCAATGCGATAAGCGGGGTAATGACAATACACACGCCATCTTGGGCTAATGCTGGTACTTGGAAGGTTAGTGATTTACCTCCTCCTGTTGGCATTAGTCCTAAGGTATCCTTCCCCGCACCGATACTTTCGATAATTTCTCTTTGAATACCACGAAAGTCGGGATACCCCCAGTACTTATGAAGAATGTCAAGATAGGACATTGGACTTGCTACTTTGAGCTTTGATGTTTGACCTTTAGTGTTTAGACTTTGACCTAGAAGCTAGGAACTTTAAACTTGGGCGTTTGATCTTTGACCTTTGGGCTTTGAAGGTAGGAAGGGGCTATTCAGCCTAAATCTTACTTATGACCACCCTACATTCGTCAACGATTATTACTCCTCTGTAGGTCTTATATCCTCAATCTGCAGCTGCACAGCTCCACGTTTGAAGACATTGTCCTCGATGGTATAAGCAATATCAAACGAACGCTTGGATTTGATGTATCGTGCCGACGCACTCTGTCCGAAAGCAATACCATTCATAACATTGTTTGATTTCGAATCAACGAGTTCCAGCTTGATATGCTCTTGCTCACGTCCAACGACTTTACTTGTTCCGAAATCGTACACATCCAACGTACAGAAGATAGGTTTAGGATTTGCAGGCCCGAAAGGTGCGAATCGCTTCAAGTCACTATGCAGTTTCTTCGTAATATCTTTGAAGTCTATGACGGCATCAATGTCTAGTATGGCTTCTCGCTGTTCTGGTTCGATATGTTCCTCTACGTATGCTTGGAACCGCTTACGGAACTCCTTAACGTCCGACCACTTCATCGTTAAGCCAGCCGCATAAGTATGTCCACCGAAGTTTAGAAGTAAATCACGGCAACTCTTGATAGCCGCATAGACATCAAAACCAGCTACGCTACGGGCAGAACCAGTAGCAAGATTCTCGTCACGGGTCAGTACAACTGTCGGGCGGAAATATATCTCAGTGAGGCGGGAGGCAACAATACCGATGACGCCTTTCTTCCAGTGTTCGTCATACAGTACGATACTGGATTGGTGCTTCTGACTCTCTAGGCGCGCCACAATCTGGTTCGCCTCTTCCGTCATCTGCCTATCGACGTCCTTGCGTTGTTCGTTATATTCATCGATATGTTTTGCCTGATTGAGCGCTAGGCTATACTCGCGTTCAACTAATAGATCCACACTCTTCTTACCATTCTCCATTCTTCCGCTGGCATTAATGCGCGGTCCTATTTTGAAGATAATATCACTCATGGATAGTTCTCGCCCATTCAGCCCACAGATGTCAATAATCGCTTTAAGTCCTAAGCTAGGATTCTGGTTGAGCTGTTTCAATCCGTGGAAGGCAAGAATACGATTCTCGTCAATTACTGGCACAAGGTCGGCGGCTATACTAACGGCACAGAAGTCGAGTAGGGGAACGAGACGTGAGAACGGAATATTATTATTCTTAGCAAAGGCTTGCATGAACTTGAAGCCCACACCACAGCCACATAGACTCTTAAAAGGATAAGAGTCATCTGGTCTTTTGGGGTTTAATATCGCCACTGCGGGCGGCATAGTCTCGTCAGGCACATGATGATCACAGATGATGAAATCAATTCCTCGCTGCTTAGCATAGGTAATCTCTTCTATGGCTTTAATACCGCAATCGAGGATGATAATAAGTTTCACACCCGTTTCAGCGGCATAATCAATTCCCTTCTTACTCACCCCATAACCCTCATCATATCGGTCGGGGATATAGTAATCAATGTTAGAATAAAACTGTCGTAAGAATTTATAGACCAGCGCAACAGCTGTACACCCATCTACGTCGTAATCTCCGTAAACAAGGATACGCTCCTTATGCCCCATTGCGTCGTTCAACCTGTCAACGGCGGCATCCATATCTTTCATTAAGAAGGGGTTGATGAGGTCGGCCAGCTGTGGTCGGAAGAATCTCTTCGCAGCACTCTCCGTCGTTATCCCGCGGCGTATGAGCAGAGATGCAAGTGTAGGGCTCATGCCTAACTTATCACCTAATTCCTTAGCAGCATTACTCTGTTCGGTTGTCGGTGGTGTATAGTTCCATTTAAAATGCATCTTAATTTATTTTTATTTCTGCCCGTAAAGGTACAAAAAAAAAGCCAACCGCCGTGATGGCTAAGATGAATATTTGTATTAGACAGGCATAGTAAGTCCCACTTTTGCAGGCGTGGAACGGCTGGTGCGTATCGTCTTTGCGACTCATGAAGTATATGTTTCCGATTCGTTTCCGTTGCTATTTGTATGATTTTATGATAGGTATTTGCAGGTGGAAGGGTAGGGGAATGGTATATTCAAGAACGGCTAAGAATCTTTTTAGTAGCCTTATAAACTACGCTCACTTGCGGTTTCCGTGTCTGTTTTATACGCATCTTGTATTATTTCCGTGCTTATTCTGTATTTGCGGAATACGTATGTTTTCATATTATCTAAGTCTGATAATTAATTATCTAAGCGTGATAATTAATTATCAGACTTAGATAATACTTTATCACGCTTAGATAATACGATTATATACGTATCAAAACAATGCAGAACACTTGAGAAAAGAAAGCGAATACGGGGAAAATGAAATGCAATACGTATACATTTCGTTTTCTCTGCTTATCCTATAAGATGGGCTATGTGTGTTTTTCGCTTTTGTAAGGTATTAGTTTCAACGAGTGACGGGCAGAATCTTACAATATCTCCTTGGCTATCCAAGCGCACGCCTCCGCATCGGCAAGGGCATGATGATGATTGGTTAAATCGTAACCGCATGCAGCCGCAACGGTCTGTAGTTGGTGATTCGGGAGATGAGGAAGAATACGTCGTGCCGCTTTCAACGTATCGAAGAACTCATAGTCGAGGTAATCCATTTGATAAGTCATAAGGCATGCTCGCAGGCATCCTTTGTCGAATGGGGCGTTATGTGCCACCAAAGGTAAGCCTTCAATCAATGGCTCTATCTGCTTCCATACCTCACTAAACACTGGTGCTTCATCCGTATCTGCACGCGTAAGACCATGAACCTGTGTACAACGCCAATGATAGTAATTCGGTTCGGGCTGTATGAGAGAATAGAAACTATCCACTATTTCACCACCTCTAACAATCACAACGCCCACGGAACAGACACTACTCCGTTCAAAGTTCGCTGTTTCGAAATCAATTGCTGCAAAGTCTTGCATAGTTTAATCCTTAAATCTGCTTGCAAAGATACCACTTTACTTTTATTCCTTAAGCTGATCGTAAGTTATTTCCGATCTTTTTCTTACTTTTGCAAAGGCTTCTAACGCCCATAAAGATAAGAACCTATGGAACCCAACAATTCGTTTACGTTATTAGATAAGTATCAAATACCCGTAGTAGAGGCAAGCCACGGGTACCATCTTGTACTGGCTTCACCAGGATGTGGTAAGACACATATACTGGCAGAGAGAATAAGATATGCAAAGGAAAAGGGTGTTCAATACGAGGATATGCTCTGTCTTACGTTCACTAACCGTGCCGCAAGGGAGATGACGAATCGTATTCAGAAGGTTGTTGGAGGCGATAGCACAGAGCTGATGGTGGGTAATGTACATCGGTTCTGCTCTAAGTTCCTTTTCGAGCAAGATAAGATTCCTGCAGACTCCGCTATTATTGACGATGAGGAAGCCGTGAGTATCATTGCCGACTATCGTAACGAAGATGAGGAAGGAGTAACAAGAGACTTCAATAGATATAAGGGTTATCAGACGATTATCTTCTTCCAGCACTTCATCTATCAGATGGAATACCAACATCCGTGGAAGTATTACCTCCACCCAGAGAGTTTCACGGACAATGACCGAGAGGCTATCAAGCAGATATGCAAGTCGCAGAAGAGAGAATATAACGAACAGGCTGTGATTGATATCTATCATCATGCACAGCAATACATGGACGAAGCCAATGTGCCAGGACTTGATGCAAAGACTGCCGATAGGATTCGTGTGTTGCTTTGGAAGATGTATTATGCTGGATGTTATGCTCAATACAAAGAAGAGAACCATCTGCTCGACTTCGAAGACTTGTTACTAAAGACTTACGACATCTACAGTACCGATGATACATGTAAGCGTTATAAGTGGATTCAGGTAGATGAAGTGCAAGACCTCAATGGTATGCAGCTCGCTATCATTGACTTGCTCACTGCCAAAGATAATCCAATGGTGATGTATCTGGGAGACGAACAACAAGCAATATTCTCTTTTATGGGTGCCAAAGTGGAGACACTCACACTGCTCAAGATGCGGTGTAAAGGTAATATTCATCATCTGCAACGAAACCATCGTTCACCAAAGTACCTGCTTGATGTCTTTAACGATTACGCAGAAAAACAACTGAAGATAGACCGTGAGTTGCTTCCTGCCTCTGACAATGATGTGAAAGCTAAGCCCGATGACTTACGAATTATCCATAGTAGTACGATTGACTCGGAACGACAAGAGGTTACAGATGTAGCTTATAACCTTTATGAACAAAACAAAGAAGAACGAACGGCAGTGATAGTCAGTTCTAATTCAGATGCAGATCATATTAGCGAGACAATGGACAAAGTAGGACTGACACACTTTAAGGTATCTGGTCGCGACCTCTTTGATACACCCGATGTTAAGCTCTTACTGTCACATCTCAGTGTTCTTGCCAACGAACATAACTCTATTGCATGGACACGTATAATGAAAGGTGTGCGTGCTTTTCCTTCACATGCTTTGGCACGACGCTTCAATTGGAAACTGAAACAACTCGCACTTTCGCCTTCCGACTTCCTTCTTTATCCTGATACATGCTACACGGCAGAGTTTCTTAAAGCTTACGATGAAGAAGAAATGGTTGTATTCGATACTGAAACAACGGGCTTAGACGTATTTGCTGATGATATTATAGAGATTGCAGCTATGAAGATTAAAGGTGGGGAAATAGTTGGAGAGCCGCTCGACCTTTATATAAAGACTGACAAGCCTATCTTACCAAAGCTTGGCGACAAAGACAATCCTATGTATGCTATCTATCATGAGAAGCTCGCTGCAGAGGAACTTATCACTCCTCAAGAGGCCTTGCAACGCTTTCTTGCCTACATTGGAACACGTCCTATCCTCGGACATAACGCCAATTACGATTACAATATCATTGATAATTGTCTGCAAAGATATTGCAACGACACACTGAAAGCCCATAAGAACCCATGCTTCGACTCGCTAAAACTGATACGACTTCTCTCTCCGAGCCTTCATTCTTATAAGTTAGAATCGCTCTTAGAGACGTTCCAACTGACAGGAAAGAATAGTCATCAGGCTATTGATGACGTGGGAGCAACGGTGAGCCTCGTCCGTCTTTGTGCCGAAAAGGCACGTGAGAAGCAACCACAGCAACTGTCTTTTCTCCAACATCCAAAGGTAAAACCATTCATAAATACCCTTCGCAACAACTATGGAGAACTTTATTTGAATGGTGTTCAACATCTTTATGTATTAGCTACGAACGAAGAACCCGCCCTCGTTCAGGAGCTATCGTCTGCTTACAACGCCTTGCGTGCAGATGGATTAATCAATGAGATTCCTCGATTAGATTATGTTTTGCGTTATCTACGCATAGATATGCTGACGGACAATGCAATAGGAAATGCGCTTGTGCAGCAACTCTCCCAATATATTATGGATATCAACACACTGAAAGAAGCCGACTTCTGCAATAGTAAGAGTATCCGTGAGCGTGTTTATGTTACGACAGTACATAAGGCAAAGGGACTGGAGTTTGACAATGTTATAGTATTTGATGCAGCCGACGGACGTTATCCCAACGCCTTCAACAAGAGTAAAAAGCAAGACGAAGAAGATGCTCGCAAGTTCTATGTAGCTATGTCACGTGCCAAACGCCGTCTCTACATTGCCTATTCTCTACAAATGATTGATCGCTATGGTCGCGTGCATAACCGTGAATTGACACCATTTATGGATGCAATACAGAAGAGGTTTAATTAATATACGTGATTTGGCGATACGAGGATTTTTCACTATCTTTGGCGCAGAATAATAAAGTTTGCAATATGAGTCCAGTATTTAAACGTGAGAATGGATACACATTTAAAATCTTCTCCAATGAAGAAGAACGAATGCACATACACGTTATTAATGGAGACAATGAAGCAAAGTATTGGCTTGAACCCAAGATTGAATTAGCCAACAATTATGGCTTTTCGCAACATGAACTGAATAATATACGAAAAATAGTTGAGCAATATGGAGACGACTTCAAGGAATCATTCCGTCGACACATCGGTAAGCGTATTAATGATTAACGCACAAGGTATTATGCTGTCTGTTTGTGGCAACGATTATTTCTTATCTTATAATCGTATTCCATGGATGCGCGATGCCAGTATCAATAACGTATTAAATGTAAAGATGTCTGGTCGAAATGCGATTGAGTGGCCGGACTTGAACGTAGATCTTGAGATAGATAGCTTAAAGCACCCAGAACGCTATCCTCTCATTATTAAGCGTAATGAAATGGATTATGTAGGCGCATAACTTCTCGCTATTGAAAGGCTGGAACCGCAGACTCATACACTTTTCCATTCTTATCAACCCTTATACATATTGGGCATAATCGCTGACAGCCACCACTACGGCTGATATAATAAGTAGTATTGGGGCGCAAAGGAAGCCGTTGCATTCTGAGAGTATCATCATCTCGGACTATCCTACAACTAGATGGAAGATGGTTTATATAAAGTATAGAAGCTTCACCACGAGCCCAGCCCACATAAGATTGTTTATCAATAACAATGAAGTTATCCTCTACGCTATCACCTTCTACATACAGCCCTAACCCACATACACCACCATTCTCCACCACGAAAGCTTGCTTATCAACATCCAAATGGAAGTTACTTCCTTCGTTACAGGCTCGCAAGAACAGCAATACAATATGAATGATCATCGTCAAAGCAAGGATCGCTATAAGTCTCCTTATGTTATGTATATAAAAGATGGTACGCATAAGCAAAGTACATTATCGGTTGCAAACATACTAAAATCATTGTAAACTTGCAACCTTATAATAAGTTATTGTACTATCTATCACTATTAAAGAATGTCTTTTCTATCGCGCCTTTAGATATGTTTTAATTAAAAAGCATTACCTTTGCCGCCAATAACAATTATATTATTAGGATAATGAAGTCAAAGAGATTAATCACAATGGGCTTGGCAATGCTAACGGTAATGTCAGTCTTTGCTACTAACAACGCAGGCGCACAAGACGCAGTGTCAAGCCTTTTAGGAGGAACTATCTCCCTCATTACGTTCATCATATTTGCAGTACTTTATTTTATCTGGTACTTCTTCGTTGCAATCATGGCACGCAAGAGGAACAGAAGCGTAGCACTATGGATTTTCTTCAGCATACTAGGTACACCATTGTTGATGATGCTAATCCTCCTCTGCATTGGTAAAGACGAATCCGCTTACGACAGAGATAACAATTAATAACGCACAGAGATAACAAACAATAGGTATATTACATTTATAGACTTACGATTATGACAAAAGAAAAGTTCTTCACCTCAATGGGATGGGTTGGTATGATAACATCAGTATTAATGTATATCTTCTATTTCCCACAAATACAGAATAACCTCGCAGGACACAAGGGAACCTTCATTCAGCCATTTATGGCAGGTATCAACTGCACCTTGTGGGTTGCATACGGACTATTCAAGGAGAAACGCGACTGGCCATTGGCTATTGCCAACACACCTGGTATTATCTTTGGTTTCGTAGCAGCATTCACAGCACTATAAAACAAGGTAAAAGCTAAACATATTACCCTCTCCAATCACATGATTAGAGAGGGTAATTGCGTTTATACACGTTAGGAATGACTATGAGAAACTATGATAAATGCTAAAGAATAATACAAGTAGAACCATGAAATACCATATTCTCTCCGTACCTTTGCACCATGATTAAGATTACAGAAGCACGAAAAGAACAAGCGGCAGTGATAGCACGAATGATTATGGAGGCTATGAACCACGAGTGCTGCCAGTGGTTTGCAGGACCAGAACATACGTTAGATGAGTTCCATCAGTTGATGACTCAATTAGTTGAACGAGAGGATTCGCAATATTCCTATCGTAACACACTGGTTGCTATGACGGAGAACAACGAAATAGCAGGCGTATGCGTAAGCTATGACGGGGCTAAGCTCCACGAATTACGCCAAGCATTTATAGATGGGGCAAAGCAGACTTTCGGTAGAGACTATTCTAACATGGAAGACGAAACGGCAGCTGGTGAACTTTATATCGACTCTCTCTGCGTCAGCAACAGCCATAGAGGTCGAGGCATTGCCACAAAACTTCTCCGTGCTACTATCGAGAAGGGCGAACGCATGAACCTACCAACAGGACTATTAGTAGACACTGGCAACCCGCAAGCCGAGCGTCTCTACAAGCGCATAGGCTTCACGTTTGTAGGTGAGAACACATGGGGGGGACACCCAATGCGACATCTACTGAAACATAACTCATAAGCGTCCCTCTTTGTTTCAAACCTTGAAACGATGTGTTCAGAACCCTATTTGCGCTCTTTGCCTAATAGGTTTCCGAATTCTTTCTCACCCGTTCCCCATTCCTTTCTCATGCGTCTTGCATCTTTGAGTTCCGTATCTTTTCTTATTTTCACCATGGTGAAAATATATTCTCACCACGGTGAAACTATTGTGTCACCATGGTGAAACTTGTGTCTCATCATGGTGAGACTAACTTTATATGCGTGTGTCAATGATGCGCAACACGTGAGACAGGAATGGGAAACGGGTGAGAAAGAATGCTGGAACAAGTGAAACACGATTTGCAAACAGGTGAGAAAAACTGGGAGAGCCTGTCATAAATATCAGAACAACCATGAAATCACATTATTTATTTGCCTATCTCTCCCCTTTATAGTATCTTTGCACGCGCAATAGGTTCATTAACATTACATGATTAAAAAGGGAAAGCGGTGAGATTCCGCTACTGTCCCGCAGCTGTAAGTTGTCTCTCATTGGTAAGCTGATACCACTGGTGAATATAAAACCGGGAAGGTGCTTACCTACATTGGATAACAAGTCAGAAGACCTGCCATTGCAAGTCATTGCATCTCTCGAGGAAGGGCACTGCATAGAACCATTATGATCCATTATAAGAAGATGAGGCAACTGGCTGGCTTCTTTCTGTTGTTATGCCCTTTGAGTATGACAGCACAAATCGTAACCAATGATTCCACACAGACGATAGAGGAGGTGGTGGTCAAAGGCTTCCGTATTCCTGGGAATGTATTGGCAAGTACACCGATACAGACTCTGTCACACTCGGATATGGAGCGTCTCGGCATACACGACATGGGCGATGCGCTGAAACGGTTTGCTGGTGTACAGGTGAAGGACTATGGCGGTGTAGGCGGTATGAAGACTGTCAATATTCGAGGCTTAGGGGCTGGGCACACGGGCGTTACGTATGACGGAGTACAGGTGGGCGACTGCCAGAGTGGACAGGTAGATCTCTCCCGCTTCACACTAGATAACGTCTCACTCGTTAGTTTGCAGATTGGACAAGAGGACAATATCTATCAGAGTGCAAAGGCTTATACCTCGGCAGGACTCATCAATATCAGTACGTTACAAGGCGTATCCGATCGCAAGCCACACCTCACCACAACACTGCGCACGGGTAGCTATGGTCTCTTTGCACCCTCCCTACTCTATCATCAGCAGTTCTCACGTCTTGGGATTGGCGCATACACAAGCTACGAAAGGGCTGACGGAGTTTATTGGTTCACGCTAAAGAATGGTATCAAGACTATCCATGAGCGTAGAAACAACAGTGACATACAGACGTGGCGAGGTGAACTGAATATGAGCTATCAGCTCACGGATAAGCAAACATTACAGTGGAAGGCTTACGGCTTCACGTCAAATAGAGGATTGCCAGGGGCTGTCATCTATGACAACACTTACTCTGCAGAACGTCTAAAAGATAAGAATGTCTTTACGCAAATGCTCTATGAAAACCGATTTAGCAATCGCATCAAGATGAAAGCGGCTGCTAAATGGAATTACGCTTGGTCGCGCTACTCTGATATACCTGCCAGTGGATATAAAGAAGATACCTACCGACAGAACGAGACTTACCTTACAGCGGCGCTGTGGACAAATCCTTTGCAGGGATTAAACCTTTCCTTCGCACAGGATTATGCGCATAACCATCTATCCATGACTCTTCCGAAAGCTGCCAACCCAACTCGCAACTCACTGTGGACAGCCTTAGCAGCCAACTATCAGATAGGTTCTTTCAGTGTCAATGCATCTCTTCTCGCAACGAATATCTACGAACGTGTAAAGCAAGGGAACGCTTCAGACGGATTCCACAGACTATCGCCTGCCTTCAGTATGCAGTGGCGTTGTCTGCAAGACTTCCGCCTCCGCTTTGGATATAAGGACATCTTCCGTACTCCAACACTGAATGAACTTTATTATACAGGTATCGGTAACCGCCATCTGAACCCTGAGAAGTCACGCCTGTGGAACCTTGGTGCCACTTACTCGCACACCTTTAATCGTACACTCCAGCTTTCCTTGACCGCTGATGGGTATTTCGGCAATGTTACCGATAAGATTATTGCGGTACCAAAGATGTTCTATTGGCAGATGATGAACGCTGGGAAAGTGCGCCAATTAGGGCTGGATGTATCAGCAAACATAGAGAAGAGATGGGGTAATGATTGGACCGTGAGTGCGACAGGTAGCTATAGTTACCTAAGTGCAACCGATAGGACTGATCCTTCGGAGCTATCCTATGGAGACCAAATAGCTTATACACCTCACCATTCAGGCTCTGCAAACATATTGATACACTCCCCTTGGCTAGATTTCGGATACAATGTCCTCCTTATGGGAGAACGATACACCTTAGGATATAACATTCCACATAACCGTATGACAGCCTTTACCGACCATAGTATCACACTCTCTCGGGAGTTCAACATCAATAAGCAGCAATTACGAATACAGTTTGACGTGCGCAATCTCGGCAATAAGAACTATGAGGTCGTTCGCTTCTATCCAATGCCAGGCACCAACTGGCGACTGTCTGTAAGCTGGGAACTTTGAGTAAAGAACGATTAAGTAAAATCAATTATAAACAAAACAATGAAGACAATGAAAAAGAATCTACTTGCGTTAGGCATTATCCTCATGTCTGCGCTCACATTCACCGCTTGTAGTGATGACAATGGCAATGATGATGGCGTCCAGCCAAGCCTGTCAAGTACTAACACCTACATTCCTTGTGCTGGTAATTACATGAAGAATGACGGCACCGTAGGTCTGCTTGACTATAATACGGGGAATCGTCCTAATGCACCATTCCTTTATTATGACGCATATCAGGCACAGAATGGTACAGGGATTGGCGATGCACAAGACCTTATCATCGTTGGTAACAAGATTATCGTTACAAGTACAAGTTCGTCAAAACTTGAAATTCTTAACCGCTTAGGGAAATTAGAGCACAGAGTGAAACTCCATAACACACAACCAAGATTCTTGGCTTCTGATGGTAAATATGTCTATTTCTCTGCTTACACGGGTAAGGTATATAAAGTAAACCCCAATGACTATAAGAAAACCATTATCGATTCAGTTATCGTTGGCTCACATCCAGAGGCTCTATCTGTGGCTAATGGCAAGCTTTATGTCAATATGAGTGACTATAACTATGATGGAACAGGAAAGTCAGTATCAGTAGTCGACCTCAATACCTTTAAGAAGATAAAGGAACTTCAAGTTGCTTTGAATCCTTACGACCAAAGCTATTCTGTTGATGATAAGGTTTACTTCGCATCTTCATTCCATGGGGAGGATGCTGCTGTGCAAGTCATTGATGCCAAGACTGACCAAGTCACAACACTATGCAAAGCCAACATCTTTGGTTATGATAAGACAAAGAACAGATTGATCTGCTTCTCTACCCAATACGACTACACACTTAAACGTTTTGTAGTAAACAAAGCTTTTACTTATGACATAGCCACAAAAGAGCAGAAAGAATTAGACTTAGAAAGGCTCATCTCACCATCACAGGTTAGCGTAGACAGTAAAGGTTACATCTACGTTATTGACACTCCCAAGTATTCAGAACCAAGCAGAGTGTTCTATTATAGCCCTGAAGGTAAGCTGATTCAAGGTCCTATCCTTGTGGGATATGACGCACACAAGATTAAATTTGCTAATTAAACAACCCTACACTTTCTTAGCAAATCCTTTTCTCATCCCCTGCAAACAGTACTATTTACTCCCCTCTCCATCTCGGAGAGGGGTTGGGGGTGAGGCTTTTTTTTCTTCTTTTCCTTGCCCATTCCATTTTATCTTATTACCTTTGCGCCCGTTGAGTGAGAATTAACTTATTAATAAGATGTTACAAATAACGAATTTCAATCAAGCTAATGTTTGCGCCTTATATAATAAAGGTGTAAATGCACGTGCTATTGCATTGGATTCTTTAACATCTAAATATAAGAAAAAGATAGTAAATAATTTGGTAGTTCCAAATAATTGTATACTCTCTCTCTCTCTCTCTCTCTCTCTCTCTCTCTCTCTCTAGTAGAGCAGACGTAAATTACACATTTTTTTCTTCTCGCGTACGCGCGCGAAGCGTGCCGCAAACCCTGTAAACAAAGGACTTCTAGGAGTTTCCTTTGTTCTTTTTTTGTGTCCGTACCTAAACCGAAATATAGAGAAATTAAGCACGAAATAACAACTATTTTTAATCAATAAAACAATGGATACATTAACTCTGTATCCTTTAACTTTAAAACAAAATGATAGCAACTGAAAGAAAGATTTATCAAAAGCCTCAATGCAACATCATTTGCACGGAGGCAGAAGCCCTGTTAGGCACTGCCAGTGGTAATGCTGGAAAGATTCAGTCAGGAACGGTAACGGGCGATGCAAAGCGTAACTTCTTTAACGAAGAAGAAGACGAAGACCAGGAAGGTTTTTCTTGGGACAATACAGAAAAGGACTAAAGATTATAAGAAAGGAAAACGAAAATGAATAAGTTTATGAAAAGAACAACTAACGCTTCAGTAATGCGAGGTATATGTTACGGCTTCGCTGCTTTGTTGTTTGCTGCTAGCTGTGCGAATGACGACGTTGCACAAGAGAACAAACAAAAGAAAGACAATATCCCAGCCGGTACAACCGTCTTTACAGGTACTTCTCAAACGGAAGCCACAACACGTACCGCAATTCTTAATCATACAAAGGGTTCAGATGCTTCTGTAAATTGGAGTAGCACAGACAAGATATGGGTAAAAGATGATGGAGGACACTGGCAACAGAGCGGAGCTGTAACATTCCCCGTTGCTACTAATAAGGCACAAGGAATGTTTGCCCTCTCTGGTACTTATACTGGTGCTTCGCACGACATTCTATATACAAACAAGGATGTGACAGGGACGCAACCACAAGTAGAGATTAAGAAAGAACAAACACAGTCTACCCCAAATAACTTCGACCATGCAGGTGAATCGGGCGATTTTGGTATCGCAACAGGTAACAAGGCGGGCAGTAATTACAAATTCACCCTTAATCACAAAGCAGCTTATCTCTGTTTTATCCCTCGCTCAAGTAACCCATACGTAAATCGTAGTAAGTTGATTAAGGTTGAGATTATGAGCGACGATGATAT
>NZ_AJIN01000071.1:0-3857 GCF_000257925.1 Prevotella sp. oral taxon 306 str. F0472 | reverse complement strand
AATGACAACCATATAAGATTATATAAAACAAAACTTGCCAACGAATCGCACTTCACTGAGTTGTCCAAAGACAGCTCAACGCTGTACGAGCGTTGGCAAGATTATGTTTTCAAACCTGCAGCTTTAAGAAGGGGACTTCCTAAAGAGAGGAGTTAGAATGCAGCTTACTGAAATGTACCTACATAGAATCCTCCATCGCTTTGTGTGGTATTTACAATAACCTTACTCTTGCTAAATTGCAACAAGTATGCCCAGTTAGAGTCGGCTGGAGAAGCACTTGATGACCAATAATATCCACTCTGTCCAATATCTGTCAACTGACCATTACTATTATATTGACCCAAAGCTGGTAAAAAGAAGGATCTACTTGCAAAATAATAGTTTACAGGTGCACCTTGAGTAGGAGTCACTACCAATTTATAAAAGTTATCACGCATATCCGTATATCCTGGACCTTGTTCAGGTTGGAATGATGTCAGCATTCTGATAAGTGATTTTTCACGGAACCACATACCACCCTTATACAAATGTCCCATTGCTGTCCACAGTTTATCATCATCCCAACGTGGATCACCATTCTTTACATACCATGCCATTTCATTAGCATTAGGCAGATTCTTACAAGAAGACGTTGCGTCCATACGACCAAAGCCTTCATTCTCATGGAAGTATCTATCACTACCAAAAGTTGGGAAGTTTGAATTGCTTTCATTTGCAAGCACAGGCTGCCAAGGGTTATCCGAGTTCCACTCATGATCATTCCAGTAATTCTTCTGTGCATCCCACATGTAGTACTTACTACCGTCGTAATCCGTTACATTGATATTGGCAGTCATATCATAGTAGTCGTTCTTCTCATAGTCGAATGCAGGATAAGTCTTAGTAATCGCACCCTCAACGTTTGTTGCATAGTCCTTAATCCAATAGCGTACGGTCAAGGCATGTGTACCAGGACGAATTACCACGTAAGCACCATTAGTTGCAAGGTCTGCTGTGCTGTTAGTCAATGGGAAACCATTAGCATAAGAGCCGCTACCCTTTGTTGTCATTGTAATACTCTTACCGCTTGCAGAACCTGTCAACTCACCTGTTGTTGTGTCAAGTGTGTAAGTACCAGTAATATCATTATCAGATGTTACCTCAATCTTTGTCAACTGACAATTCTTTACACCAGTATTGTTTGTAAAAGGCTGGAACACGAGGATAGCTGCCTGATGATCGAGACGGAAGTTAAATACGCCATTACCACCTGTTGCGTCTGCTGTACCACAATCACCTGCCTCACCAATATGTGTGGTGCTATTAGGCTGTGCCTGACTCTGTGCTGCAGAGATAGTTACGTTATTGTTAAGACCATTCTTACCAGGGTAATACACCTTATACGTTGTGCTGTTAGTGTACTTACCAGGAACCATGAACTTAAAGCTGGCAGTCTTCTCTGTTGGAGCATTGCTACTCTTCTGCCAAGTTCCGTTATCGTCCTTCACATAGATATGATCACCTGCCTCCCAGAAGAAAGCACCGTCGTCATAGTTGAGTGAAGTACGTGTTGCAGCAGCACCTGTCACGAATGAAGTGAGGTTGCTGTTGTTTTCAGTGTTTGTATCTACAGTGCTCTGTGCTACATCTTCATTAGAGCAAGACGCAAAAGCCATTACAATGCCACACAATGCTATTAATGATAGCAGGCGCACCTTAAAAGTCTGTTTTCTCATTATTAATATAGTCTTTTTTGCTTATTACTTATTTAATTAAAACTCTCTTTTGATTAATCTTCCCACAAAGAAGTATGTCCATTACTTGACGAAGTCTCGCCACCAACCTCAAGCCACTCTACTTCTTCCTTTGCGTTAGAGGCAGAAGGTCCTGTGCGGCGACGGCCTGGATTGTGCTGACTATGGAATGATGCATCTAACAAAAAGCTCTCACTGTTGACGCTCATTATCTCTGTCTGAGGCTTCTGATATCCCAATTTAATCTTATTCTGTTTCATAACTTATGGTATAAAATGCTGTTTATTTACTTGTTTTATTATCCTTATTCTCAATTTGTAGGACGCAAAAATGTTTACACTCACTTTTAAAAGTGGGAGTATAAGGGTGATATTGAACTGGTATTTAATCCTTATTCTGTTATCCTAATTGAAGAACTTTATGCAGTGTCACACTGCTCTTTTTACCTTATTATTTAACTAAAGTTTCCCACCCCTTAAAACACCAACTTTTCTCATTTTCCTTTGTCTGTCTTCCCCCATATCCATTGACTGTTAACACATGCCTAACAGAAGTTATGCAGACTATCCACATACTTCGTCCCATTTTTCCAACGCTTCAGCCATTACAAGGATTTTGCTCATCTCTTTGTCGTTTCCGCTGATTGTAGCCATAAGGTATTGGGGCGTCATTCCAAGTATTTCTCCTAAAATGCGAAGAATGCGTTCGATGCAGGTAAGAACTCGCTTCCATAACGTGAGTGCCATGAGATCACCCTCCATATCCGAAAAGAGTTCGCCCATGGTTTGATATTCTGTGAATCTCTTTTCCAAAGCCATGACGGTATATGTAAGGTAACACAGCGTTGCGTCGGCTATCTGACCATTAAAGTCACAACCTTGATAACCTCCTAATCCGAGATATTGCTTAGTCTCCTTGTTCATCACCTCTATGTTCCATCTAATCTGATACACTTCAAAGGCTTTTACGAAAGACATCGTTGTATCCGTGGTGAGCAGAACGTTCCATGCGGAGTTTCTACCATACTTGATGAGGAAGATTCTGATAGGTATATCTCCTAAGTTGCCGTTGAGCTGAATATATCGACATTTGTATTTACGACAGTTCTTTCCTCGTTCACGTTCATAGGTGGCAATGAGTTCTGCAGCATTTTTCTTTTTGCCCGATATAGTGTATTTTGTCTTTCCCATTTTTGCAAGTCCAACAAAGTGCATTGCCCCTTTACCTATGCTTCTAACACATGTCATAAGTTGCTCGCAGGTGAACCAACTATCGGTAATCACATACTTCGCATGTAACCCCATCTTCCATCCACGGCGAAGCATATCCATGGCAACTTCCAGCTTAGACATCTTACACTCTTGAAAGCGCTTATAATCAGGATTGCCGGTGTTCCTCTTGGTGTGATATGCCTTTTTGAGTTGCTGTCTTGTCAGCCCGTAGTTGCCTTGCTTCCCCTTTTCTTGATGTAGTGAAAAATCAAAGGGTATAGTTGTCTTGCCGTCAAAGAAGGCACAAAGTAACAGCTTGTAGCCCAATACGCATCTGCCTTTCATATGGTCGAAAACACGACTGATACCCTCCATCCTCACACCACTCTTCTCAAGTACGGTGTCATCTATAATGAAACATGTAGTGGTATCTGATTGAGGAACTTCGCCATACTTACGCAATAGGCACATATAACGCAGTGCAAAGTGGTTCATCAATCGTCTCCAATCCATCTGTGGGCGAATCATCATGCGATAGAAACAGTTCTTACCATGATTTGAAAGCTCATATATCTTATGTTTGCATATACTATGGATGCTCTCGCCCACAATGCGGAAGAGGCAAAGAGAGAGGAGCAACTCCGAAGCCGAAACTCCGTCCTGTTTCTCCAATGAAAGGCGAGATAATAGGTGACCGATGCCAAACTTGCCAAAAAGATGAAATAAATCATCACTCATTCGGGTTTTAACACTCAAAAGTTTGGATAACTCACTTATTTTCTCTATTTTTGCTTCCATAACAGTTTTGTTGTCTTGTCTTTAAAATCAGTTCTTTAGCGATTACTAATTTACAAAGAAAATTCGACAAACTGTTATTTTTCTATCTATTTATTTGGGTGGGAAACTTTAGTTA
>NZ_AJIN01000070.1:0-90089 GCF_000257925.1 Prevotella sp. oral taxon 306 str. F0472 | reverse complement strand
AATGATATTACAGAGTCATTCCCAGCCTTCATCACAATGATAACCATGGTGCTCTGCTACTCTATCGCTGATGGTATCTGTCTAGGTATTTTGTCATTTGTGTTTATGAAAGTATGTACAGCGAAATGGAAAGATCTTAACTTGACCCTCTGTATATTGGCTGTTCTCTTTGTCTTGAACTTTATCATCAGTTAAAGATATTCATAACATTGCTTCGCCCTGTAAGTATCGGTTTCTACGGTCTACTTACAGGGCGAACTTTATACAAACAATTAGCCTTGAATCATCCTCACACTAGATTTATGCCCAACACAACAACTATAATCCCGTTTTTCAGAACTAATTAGTAAAAAAGGATGAAGAAAGTTTGCAGAGTTCAAATTAAATCATTACTTTTGCAACCGCTTACAATAAGTAAGGGCGTTTAGCTCAGTTGGTTTAGAGCATCTGCCTTACAAGCAGAGGGTCGGCGGTTCGAATCCGTCAACGCCCACTACCAAAGGGTAGTTTCCAGAGTGGCCAAATGGGGCAGACTGTAAATCTGCTGCTTCTAGCTTCGGTGGTTCGAATCCATCACTACCCACAAAAGACTTGCAGTCCAATCGATTGCAAGTCTTTTGTTTTATATACCATGTAATGTATAACTAACGTTCATCCTAGTTATCATTTAACGTATAACTAACTTTCATTATCCTAATTAAAAGAATCCTTCTTCTTCGTTATGAATATTTTTTGTAACTTTGTAAGTACAGAACATCATAAAACATATACTTTATAATATGAAGATAAAAGAAACACCAGTTCTATTGCTTACCGGTTACCTAGGAAGTGGTAAAACGACATTGGTAAACAGAATCCTTACCAATGAGAAGGGTATTAAATTTGCAGTTATTGTTAATGATATAGGTGAGGTGAATATCGATGCGAACCTTATCGAAGCTGGCGGCGTAGTAGATCAAAACGATGATTCTCTCGTAGCTCTTCAGAATGGTTGTATCTGCTGTACACTGAAAATGGATCTGGTAAAGCAGTTAAACGATATTGTATCACAAAATAAATTTGATTACATTGTCATTGAAGCTAGCGGTATTTGTGAACCAGCTCCTATCGCGCAAACCATTTGTGCATATCCACAAATGTATCCCGACTTAGCAAAGAACGGAAAGGCTGTACTCGATTCTATCGTTACCGTAGTTGATGCGCGCCGTATGTGTGATGAGTTTTCAGCAGGTAATGACTTGTTAAAAAAAGACCTCAAAGAAGATGACATTGAAAACCTACTGATTCAACAAATTGAATTCTGTAGCATTATCTTACTTAATAAGGTGGATGATGTTAATGCAGAAGAGTTAGGATTGGTAAAAAGCATTATTCGTTCGCTCCAACCCAAGGCAGAGATTATTGAATGTAACTATGGAGATGTCGATCTTAATAAGATTATTAATACAAAAGCATTCAACTTTGATGAAGTAGCAACATCAGCCGCTTGGATTGCTGAGATTGAGGGACATCATGACGAGCATGAGGAAGAAGAAGAGCATCATGGGCATCACCATCATCACCACCATCATGGACTAGAAAACGAAGAGAGTGGTGAGGCATTAGAATATAACATTCAGACTTTCGTGTACTATGCGCGTAAACCATTTGATATTAACTTCTTCGATGATTTCGTAGCACGTAAGTGGCCAGCACAAATCATCCGTTGTAAAGGACTATGCTATTTCAAGAATGAAAAAGATATATGTTACGTATTCGAACAGGCAGGAAAACAGGTTAGCTTACGTAATGCTGGACAATGGTATGCTACAATGCCCGCATTTGAATTAAGGAGTTTCCTTGAAAAGAACCCTAAAATAAACAAAGACTGGGAAGAGCCTTACGGAGATCGTATGCAGAAACTTGTATTTATTGGTCAGGATTTAGACAAAGACGCAATTACAAAAGCACTTGATCAATGCCTAACTGATTTCTAAAACAAGCATACAAATACTTAAAACAAGAGGATATGTCAATCGAAGCATATCCTCTTTTTGTATGCTTTCTCATATCGTAATTATTAGATAATCCTTTACAACATTAAATTTAATTCTAGCGTTAGCAATGGAAAGAAATTACGAAAAATAAGAAGTAAAAGGTGGTTTTGAATAAAACGATAGTGCGTTTTGAGAGAAACGATAGTACTTTTATGCTAAAACGATAGTACTTTTAAATGAAAAGATAGTAGGTTTTTATCCAAAAGATGGTGATTTCTGGAGAAAAAGATAGGTTTTAATCGACCATCTGCTATTATGTTTTTAGGAATTTACTGATTATCAAAGTATTACAATAAGTATGAGAACTATCCTATAACTTGCGTATTTGGACAAGAACCTAAGCTAGGATGAAAATAACGCAAATACAAGTATCAAAATTAGCAATATTCTATTACAAAAGTGAGATGATAATTCTGATGATTCGATAGATAAAAACAAATACCCTCGCCTATCCGTTAGATAATTTCTTAAGGACGGGCGAGGGTATTTTGCGCTAGGAAATTTATGTATTAGTATAACTGAACTTCATCTCCGATACAGAGTCCACGCTCAGCAATCGCTTTGTTTTTCTTAACAAGACTCTTCAAACGTATACCATACTTCTGTGCAATATCATACATGCTCTCAGACTTTCGCACATAATAAGGGCGATTCTTAAAATTCTTTGGTGCCTTTTTACGCTTCTTCTTTAACCAAATATACTCACCAGGAATGAGTTTATCCTTCTTATTACGCTCATTATATCTAGCTAGCTTATGCGCGCTGATGTCTAACTCCTTACTTAACGACTTAAAGGTATCTCCCTGTCTTACAATGATATAGTAGTTTTCATTATATTTATGTATCGGGTGTGATCCCGCTATAGGAGTGTAAGCAGGAAGTCCATTATCGGGAGTAAGAATTGGTGGTTCTTCTCCGCTGTGCTTCACCATGAATCGATCGTAATGCTTTGCCTTATCGAACTCATATAGCTTATAAAGTTCAATAATGTTAATGAGCATTTGCGCATAAGAAGGGTTCGTCGCATAGCCGGCACGCTTCAATCCGTATGCCCAACCACGATAATCTGTACGATCTAAATCGAACAAACTACGATAACGAGGGCGCTCGCGAAGGAATTTGCAATGGTCTTCATAACTATCCAAAGCACTGGGATATGCTCGGAAACATTCCCCTTTTAAGTCATCGTCATGATAAACTGTTCGCCCCGTCCAACCGTGACACTTAATTCCAAAGTGGTTATTGCCTTGAATGACAAGATCGCTACGCCCAGCACTGCTCTCTAATAGCCCTTGCGCAAGGGTGATACTTGCAGGTACGCCATATTTCAACATCCCCTCAATCGCTACATCTTTGTATTGATTAATATAAGTTTGATAGGCTTGATTCCACTTAATCGGAGCACCTATCATCGTGGATAAAGAGCAGAATAGGGTGATTAAAAGAAAGCTATATCGTTTCATAAAAAGTTCTTTTGGATTATTTGTGTGCAAAAATACACGATTTTTAATACATTCCAAAACGAATTCTCTTAAATTCTCTCAAACATTACAAAACTAATCAGTAACTTTGCTCTCATGAAGGTAATTATTACATTAGGTTCTAATTATAATCAGGAAGAGAATATTCGTAAAGCGAAAGAACGATTAAAGGAATTGTTCCCCAATATATGCTTTTCTGAACAGAAATGGACGGAGCCTATCGGTATTGTTTCTGATAGGTTCTTAAATTGTATTGCTACTTTTGAGACATCCTATCCGCAAGCTATCATAGAACGATATTTCAAACAAATTGAAACGGAACTCGGGGATTCGCATGAGAATCATAAGAATGGACTTGTGCGCATTGATATTGATCTCATTAAATATGGCAATAAAACAATAAGGGATATAATATGGTTATGAATTTCTTGAACAAGATGATAATAACCTTCGCTATGCTTTGTTTGTCGTTCCAACCTTTATTGGCGCAAAAAAGTAAGGATTCTGAAGATTTAGGTAAGGCTTTAGATTATTTCACTTCACAAAAATATCATGAAGCATTGCTCATTTTTCAGAGATTAGATAAGGCATATCAACTTAATCCTAGGTTTAAAGCTTATATTGGATTATGCTATTATAATGAATGGGATTATGAAATGGCTGCTAAATACCTAGATAATGCTATTCCACAACTAGATGCTTTTGCTCCGCATGAGCGTTCGGTGTATTACTATACGGCAGGTGAAAGCCATTTTAATATGAAACAATACGAAAAGGCTATTCCCTATTATGAGAAAGCCGCTACACTTTGTTACAAAAGGGAGAAGCCTGACGCTTATTATCGTATAGCAATGTGTCACATGTTTCTGGAACAATGGAAGCAAGCCTATGATAATTATATGAAAGCCGAAATAGATTATAACCCTTATAAAGCGGAAGAAATCGTCAAAACGAGATTAGAACAAACGAAAAGAATGGCAAAAGCTTGTTGGAAGAATTATATACAAAACTTGCCTAAGGACTCTGTGATTAGTAAAAACGACTAATCAAAATCCCATCATTTTATCTACATTTACCACAAACATACCGATGATAATGAAAAACATGATACTTGTTAAGAATCAAGTACTTACAAAGTAAAAGTAAACCATACATCCTACAAAGTAACATCGAATAAAAAACACAAAAAGAGCTACTAGTTTTTTTGTGATTTCTTCTTCTATTAATTTTTTTTTCGTACTTTTGCTGCATACAAGATTTAAACGTATCAGTAAAGAGAAAGTACGCTATTCTAGGTAACCTACAAACTAACTTGCAAATTAAAAGGATTCTCAAAGATTACAAACTCTATTAATCCACAGGTTATTAAAGGATAAAACTTAGATAGGCGAATTAGATATCACCATAATCTAATATATGGAAAAACACAACAAGGGCTGGCACCGAAGACATTAGGATCTACGACGTCAGCCCTTAATATGGGTTATAAAAGAAGCTGTTATTCCATTGCCTCTTTTATCTTTTCCACAATATATTTCACATCATCATCTGTTACTAATGGTCCACTTGGTAAACACATACCTACTTTAAAAAGACTTTCGCTCACACCATTTACGTATGCTGGACAATCCTTATAACATGGCTGCTTGTGCATTGGCTTCCAAAGAGGACGGCTCTCAATATTGGCTTTATCAAGGAAGACACGCATAGCCTCAACATTAGCATTTGGTTCACAATCAGTATGTGCATTATCTACTGAATGAATAACACCAGCTGCACCACCAACTGCTCCCTGTACTGTTGTCTTATATGCATTCTCCTGACCTTTCACCTTAACAGAAGGGTCAAGAACCATTGTGTTCAGCCAGAAGTTAGAATCGAACTCCGATGAAGGGTTTGCATGGAAGGTAATACCATCTATCTTACTGAAAGCCTCTTCATACAAATGAGCAATATGACGGTGATGAGCAATATGCTCATCCAAGACTGTCATCTGACCACGACCGATACCAGCACAAACATTACTCATACGATAGTTGAAACCTATCTTCTCATGCTGATAGTATGGATAACCCTCACGAGCCTGTGTTGCATAGAACATTACATTATTACGAGCCTCTTCATTAGGACAAACAAGTGCACCACCACCTGATGTAGTAATCATCTTGTTTCCATTAAATGAGAGAACACCATACTCGCCAAAGGTACCACATACCTGTCCTTCGTATCTTGAACCTAAACCCTCTGCAGCATCCTCTACAACAGGGATATCATATTTATCTGCTACTGCAAGAATTTCTTTTATCTTTGCAGGCATACCATAAAGATAAACAACGATGATTGCTTTTGGTTTCTTACAGGTCTTAGCAATTCTATCCTTAATAGCTTCCTCCAAAAGTGTAGGGTCAAGATTCCATGTTTCCTTCTCTGAGTCAACAAACACAGGAGTTGCACCAAGGTAAGTTACTGGATGTGAACTAGCACAGAAGGTAAAACTCTGACAGATGACCTCATCGCCTGCCTTAACTCCCAATGCAACTAAAGCGAGGTGTACAGCAGAGGTACCAGAACAGAGTGCTACAATACGCTTATCCTCCAATCCTGGTAAAGACTCCTTCCAAAGATTATCAGGATTATCCTCATGCGCCATAATAGTCTGTGGATAGTCCTCTTTTTCAAGGAAGTTTCTTCTTTCACCTGAAGGACTTACAGAAACTGAGAAACGTCTCAAGTCATCTTCAAAACCATTGACATTTGGTCCCAATGGCACCACCCAATTGGTGTCAAACGCCTCTTGGATGTATCTCATCTCGTTACCACTCATGTGAGCGAGACAAAGTAAAACACGATTTCTTTCCATTTTACTAATTATATTTTTTCACCTGCATAGTCCATCTTTTTACCGAGAACTGTACAGACAATCATTTGAATATCTTTTATAAAGGAATAGTTCTTTAAATAATAGAGGTTTAACTTAACTTTATCAGGGAAAATAACCTCATCATTATATTGAGCAGGATTCTCAACAGAAGCTAAGAGTTCTTCCTCATTTCTATATTTCAAGCTGGCTGGACCTGTTATTCCAGGCTTTAACTTCAAAATATCTCTTTCTTCTCCTTGCAACTGATCTGCATAACCAGGAACGTCTGGACGTGGACCGACAAAACTCATATCACCTTTGAGAACATTCCAGAGTTCTGGTAGCTCATCTAACTTATAACGTCTAAGTTTCTCGCCAAGTGGTGTGATGCGGCACTGTTCAGTTGAAGCAATAGAAGTTGCTTCTGAATCCCTACTTGCTACAGAAGCCTCTGCCTTGACTGTCATCGATCTGAACTTATATACAGTAAACAGTTTGCCATACTGCCCCACTCGCTTCTGACAAAACAAAATAGGACCAGGCATCTTCACCTTGATTAGAATTGCTACTACCAATAATACTGGACTAAGGAATAGCAAACCAAACAAAGATGCAAGTTTATCAAATAACCATTTTAAAAACATAACTTATAAATGAGTTAAAAACTACGAATAAAGCTAATGACACGAATTTCAGAATATGAAAACAGATTCATTAAAAACTACGAATGACGCTAATGACACGAATGATATAAATAGAAGACACTCTAATAGCAAAAATGAAACCAATAATATATACTACGAATAATACGGATAGAACTAATCTTTTGTATCATATATAACGTTCGTACATTAAAGAACTCTCTCCAAAATTAATAAGTATACCCAATGGGCATTTTGTTATCTTCAAATAGTTAATAATCTGTGAGCGATCAATATCTGTAAGTCCCTTCTCAGCTTTAATTTCTACTATTATATTCTTGAAGCAAATAAAGTCACATTTGAACTTATGCTGTAACTCTACTCCCTTATAAAAGATAGTGAATGTCTGCTCCCGTTGAAAAGGAATTCCTCGTAATTTAAGTTCTATCTCAAGAGCATCACCATAAACTATCTCACGCATTCCACTACCCAACTCATTATGAACAGCCATTGCAGCTCCAATTATTTGGTACGCCTCATTTTTACACACCAATTCCTTCTCAACATTCATAATATGAAAAAGCTTAGCTATATTCGTGAAATTAAAGAGCTCCGTTATCCTAAATGCACATTCGGGGAATTAGAGAAATTAGCAGTCCATAAAGAACATTCGAAAAATTAGAGAAATTAGCAGTTTATTTTGTCTTTGGTTTATACTCTACATAGTAATCTCCATTAGGTAATGTCTCAACAATATGAATATCATTAGCAGTCTGAGCAGATTTCATAGAAGCAATATTATCCGGTGCAATTGTACCAAACACCCGTAGACCTAACAATGAAGATATCTCTGTCGCACATAGATTCATCATTTTATTGATTCCACGACGTTGCCAACGATAATCAGTCATATACCCACGAAAGGATTTCCCCCAAAAGAAACTACGCTGGAAAAAATATCCAACACATACTTTTTGTTGAGCATTTCCTTCTGCAACAACAATATAAGCAAGAAAACTTTTATCCTTTGCTAACTTGTTTAATGACAGTTCATCGAAACCATGAGGCTTAAAGAAATCAAAAGCTGACGCAGGCTGTTCTGCAAACATTTTTGCCAACAAAGAAAGATTATCCTTACAAAGAACCTCTATCTTATAGAAAAGCGCATAACCATCCTCTTCTGTTGTCTTCGTGAAATGAGTAAGAATATTCTGAACTTGCCCCATTTTACCATCATACCTTAATCCAAAAAGGAAAGAATTTATGATGCCGATGACATCCCAAATCCAAGGTAATTTGTCACGTAAGATATGTGCTATTTTATAAAGCATCGTAAAACTCTTTTAAAGCCTTCCAAATATCCTTCTGTTCATACCTTTCACGTATCATTGGACGAGCATTATGTCCCATACGTTTAGCCTCTTCAGGATGCTCAATAAACCATTTCATAGTATTAAACAAAGCCTGCTGCATAACCTCAGACCCTTCTTTAAGAGGAGCTGCAATAATTTTACCATTCAGTCCATCTTTAATGATTTCATTGCAACCATTGATATTCGTTACAATACAAGGCAACCCCATAGCACCAGCTTGCATTGGCACATTAGGAAATCCTTCACGATAACTTGGGAAAACAAGTGCATCAGCTTGAGCTAAGAAAGGACGAACATCACTTTGCCAGCCAACAAACTTAACCTTCTCAGAAGTTGTCAAGAACTCTTTATCAGAAGCAGAAACGGCATCCTCCTCCTCAAATGTTCCAACCAATATTAACCGACAATTCAGTTGTCGCATACACTCCGTAAGTTCGTGCATTCCCTTATCTTTAACCATTCTTCCAATAAAGACAAAGGTAAATGTATCTGATTTATCATTGGTATTATCAACAGGGGTAAAGAACTCGGTATCAATACCGTTAATATTTCCATTCCAAATCACACGCAACGGCTTCTTAGTAATGCAATCCTCTTGCAAAGCATGTAATACCCCTTGTCCTTCTGGAATAACATTTGTAGCAAAAAGACATGACAAGCGCTCCATAGTCTTAAGAATCTTCCTTAAAACTCCATGAGCACCCTGATAACGCAAACCTGTGACGGTATAAACTCTATGCGGGACGCATGCAAACCATGCTGCTATCATTGCCAAAAGACTTCCCTTTGGAGTATTAGCATGCACACACCACGGCTTCTCCTTACGGAACAGACGATACAAGAACCATAAACCCTTGATATCTTTCACTAAACTTATAGGACGTTCTAAGGGAGCATCTACCACACGAATTCCCTCTCGTTCACTAACTTCCTTAAGAACACCTGTATCTTTTGCAACGCCAATAACTTCAAAGTATTGGTTCAAAAACTTCAGCTGCCCTTTTAGCAAACTATTTAAAGATATGTCCGCAGTTGTAACGCGAATTAATTTCTTCTTCATAATTTAGAACTCAACACGTTCAAAACTCACATTTCCAATTCTTGCAGCATACTCAGGGAAAGCACTCTTCCACATTCCTTCATGCCATAAGCTATAAACTTTTTGTGCACCACTGATTAAGTAATAGTCTGTAAACATCTTTATATTCTCAGAATCATATGTTTCACCAGCAGTATCAATGTGCTTTACAGTTCCAGGCACAATATACACATCAAGCTTTGCTTTTTTTATCTCCTCAATGAAAACCATCGAATCAGAAGCAATAAGAATCCTTGTGTTAGGGTGCTGTTCAGATATCTTCTTTACTGAATTGATAGCAGCCTCAACCAATGCACTCTTTTGATTTTCAGAACCTAACTCAGGATTGATATCAGTTTCCGTCTTGTCACCCAAGAGGTTCATAAAACGTGTATGAATTGCTATATAGTTCGATCCTATCTCTGACTGATATTGGTCCAAATAACGTTGGAGATAATTTGTTGGGCGAAAAAGTTCTCTATACAACTCACCCCACTGGTAACTCGTTCCAAAATGAGCATTCACCTTATCTAAGGAGTTATAGCCATAATAGAAATGTGTTTCAGACGAACGCTTCTTATATAAACGAGAAGGATCTACTATCTCGCCATAGGCTATAACGTTATTATATGAAAGAAGGCCAAAATTCATTTGGCTCTCATCAATTAACCAATTATACTCATTTGGTTCAAGATACTTACTTAATACAAACGGATAGGTCCAGTTCAATTTAAATGGCTTTCCCAAAGCTTTAGATATGGCATAAATAGTAATCAGACCTTTTAGTCTATCAAACATTCCACCATGAGGAATTCTACCATCAACCATAAATACAAACGGATAACTATTGCCCGTTGTATACAAAGAGAATCCTTTCTCCTTCATTATCCTAAACTTCATCAGAGGTTCACGATAACAGTAATCTATAAGCTTAGCTAAATTATTCCTTCCTATCATAAATTAATATTCATCACATTACACGTATAATAACTATAGTAAATTCAGGAAACCAAGAACATATTCAAACAACTACTCTATAAATCAATAATTTTCTCATCCAGTTTTGTAAGATTTAGCCTCAATAGATAAGAACTTATACATTCTATTTCTGTCCTCCATAAAAAAGAATATTTATTATTTTAATTGGTTGTGTTAAACGAACAACATAATAGCAAACAAGACATAAGGCACTACCAATCAATGGAATAAAAATAAAATCTGTAAAATCTGGAGAAATAACTACCTCATTTAACTTTATATATATAGTTATTAACCGCTCTATTATAAAAGTTTGTACAACATATATTCCCAAGGTATATCTACCAATTGTACTAAAATATGATAGAACTTTCCCTACTCTCTGCCACTTTCCAAATAACTTATATATTAATTCACAAATACCTATTACAATTATAGAGCCAGAAAGTCCAACAAAAACTTGTACCACAAATTTGAAAGGACTATACATAAGTAAATTTATATCAACTTTTTCAGGAGGATTTGTCCAATTCAGACAAAGAGCAACAATAAAAAAGGCAAGTGAAATACTGAATAAAGGGACTTTATAAGTTTGAAGATTATAAAGATGTTTATGGATTAAATAGCCAACACAAAAATAAAAATAGAGAAAATTAATCATCAAAGTTCCACCATAAGGAATAATTAAAAGTATTACCCATGAAAGCGGAAGCGTTATCTCTACAGGCATTTTAACGTATTTGACAAATCTTGCTATAAGATAGCATATAAACAGATTCTTAAGAAACCAAACACATCCAATAATTTCTATACGAATACCCCCCCCGAATAGACAAACAGTCATAATAGTACACGATATAACAGGAAGTAACAATTGCCTACTCTTCTTTTCAAAAAGGGATTTAACTGGTATTTCTAAGCTACGAGTGGAAAAATAACCACACACCAACATAAACAAAGGCATGTGAAAAGAATAGATGATTGGTCGAACTATGCTATCTAAGTTTGGTGTCATTACATAACAATGCCCCACACATACAAGAAGTATTGCTACGAACTTTACAAAATCTAAATATGCTATTCTATCTTTACCCATTAGAAATTACATCATTATAAACATTATTATACCCATTTACCGTTTTTGAAATATCGAACTCTAAGGCTCTATTGTAACAGCATTCAGCTATTTCATTATAATAAGCTTCGTCACTTGCTAAACGATTAATTTCTTCAGCCAATGCCTTTGCATCCTCATGGGGGAAAAGTAAACCATATCCTTTAGTAACCTCTTTCAACCCATTAACATCAGAGGCTATAAATGGCTTATATGCACTCATTCCCTCTACATTACTAAGACTCAATCCTTCCCAATGAGAAGACATCACGATAACATCTGCTGCTCTCAGAACATTTGGAATATCAGTACGTAAGCCTAAAAATCTAACTCGATCACTAACATCTAAAGACAAAGCTAATTGTTTTACTTCTTCCATCCGTTCACCTATACCAGCAAACCAAACTTCATATTTTTCTTTATCTAATAAGGTTAAAGCCCTAATAATAGTATCTTGGTTCTTTTGTTTACGAAATCCAGCCACCATCAAGATAGACTTACGACTTTCTTTTAAATCTAATAACTCTTTACATGGTTCAGCTTCTGATATTGTATTGACATCAATACCATTATTTATTGTGGTAATAGACTTATACTTATTTGATGATTTGACAAGCCAATCCCCTCCCATATATTCTCTTAGTTTTTCTTCTGCAATCTTACTAATACATATTACATGGTCATACCTACCATACATCCAACTTTCTATCGGGCGGTACCACATCCAATTTCGCTTCCGATTAGAAGTATTATGTTCTGTAGAAACAAGATTCGTGTGACTAAACAAACTGGCAATTGCAACAAATAGCTGTGGTGATGAATTATGCGTATGAACAATGTCATATTTCCTCATTATTTTTATTAGCTTCAATATATAGAGCGGATTATAAACCCCATGTCCTAACGCATATATCTTTGTCTGTGGATTCTCTTTCTTCAATCTATGGGTCAATGGTGTTTCTTTTCCATTAAAGATACATAAATCCACAGTATTCCCCAAAGCCTGCAACCTTGGTATCAAATTAACTACCAACGTTTCTGCTCCACCCATATCCAAAGATGTAATGACTTGTAATATCCTCATTATCCTATTTCTTTTATTCTATAATGCCAGATAATCTTCAAAAGTATTCCACAAATACCACAGAAAGTTTAAAACGTGTTTGCTATCACTTTTAACATTTCATCATAGGGAGTTGAACTTCAATAGATTATGCTTTATTCTCAAGTGACAAGAATGACAGCAAAACCGAAAAAAATACGCAATAGCAATGATATCTCTGCTCCAGAAAAGCCATATTATCATATAGCATTTTCAGTGTTAGTATGCTTGGAGCCAAATATATGACTAACATCCCAGTTTAAAACATATATACAGGGATGTTATGAATTATAGAATCCTCATAACTGTCTTTTATTTACACGTATATCATTCAAATGCATCAACCATCCTAAAGGCGCAATAGCATTCCATAGTCCAAATAACTTCGGATAACTACCACTTCCATTATAACACAAACGAAATCTCCAATAGTTAATAGCAGCCTTAAATTTATCCTTAAATGGAATATCGAGTTGATTTAATTCTGCATAACATATCATAGAGGCAATAGGGCTATTCATCCTGATTCGTACAATCTTAGATGTTAATCCGTCATCAAGATAATCTCGATAATAAATAACTTCATTAAAATAGTGAAGCTTATATTTTGTAGCAATCCTATTCCATACTAAAGCTTCCGGGCAAAACTTCTCGTTTTCAATCTCAGGGAAAGGGAACTCCCGTAAAACATCTGTTTTAAAAACTTCACAAACATCCCCCACAAAGCCATATTTATAGCGCATCTCTATTGAACTAAGGTTCATCGAAGAACTAATCTTCCTTTCCCCTATAATTGTTCCGTCATGATGAGCCATTAAGCCACATACACCGCCTATAGAAGAGTTATCTTTAATGTCTACATAATGCTGATTTATATTTAATAAGGAATCCTTGGGAAGAGTATCGTCACTATCGAGTATCAAAAAAAGCTCTCCTTTGGCAACGCTTACTCCCTTATTAATAGCTTTATGCTTTCCACTATTTGGCTGTTTTATATAATGAATAAGTATCTCATCTTCCAGAATAAAATCATTTATGACAGTTTCTGTATTATCACTAGAGCCATCATCAACTATAAGCCATTCAAAATCTCTATATTCTTGTTTTTTTAGAGAGCTATAAACTTTAGGTAAGAAATCTACCCTATTAAATGTTGGAGTAAAAACTGTAATCAAAGGATTATTCATAAACAATGACCAAATAACTAAGAATACTTACATAAAAAGTCTGAAGAAATCTCTTGCAACTCTCTCTCTACCATGATATTTTAAGATATTGTTATATCCACATCTTGCCATATTCTCATATTTAGAAATATTTGTTGGGATATCCCTTAAAATATTTAACACATCTAAAGGAGTATGATATTCAATACAACTTTTCTGATTTTCTATAGTTAGATTCTCTAATGCATAATTTGAACCTATAACAAGTAATCTATTAGCTATAGCATCTAAAACCTTACCTTTAGTTCCTGTCCCAATATCAATAGGAGTTAATTGAATGTCATGTGTTGAAACTTCATCTATATAATCTTCGACGAAAGTTTTATGATGAACATTCCAACCAAAAGCTTTTAAGAGAGAGCTGTATTCTTCCCAACCTTTACCTAAAAAAGTTATCGTATATTTTTTTATAAAACTGTTAATATCCTCATTGCCTTTATCGCATAAAAGATTTATTATTTTATCGATATCATTCCTCATATAAATATTATGTTGACCTGCTATCAATAACTTTATTGGATCATTAAAATTCTTCTGCATAAGGCTATCTCCTACAACTTCATTTACCTCATAATGAGGATGTCTAATAAAAAAAGCCTTAGCCTTTGGGGCATGATCAATAAGAAAGTCTCTATCACCTTCACCTACAAGATGGTATTTGATATTATCAACAGGATAATTCTTTTCTAGTCTGAAGAATTTCTTAAAATTTATATAAGTCTTTACCTTCTGAAATATGCTTAACTTAACATCTGAATGGAGAAGTCTATAATAATAAAGAGACGTACAATCTACTGTTGTATGAACCTTTGGTATATCTGGAAATTTGTCTGAAACATTTGACATCTCCTCACCATATATCCATAATGCATCAGGACTTTTTGCCTTTATTTCATCAATATACTTCTTTGAAAGTTTTAAATAATAGTGTATTGGGTATTTAAGAAATAAACGTAAGAACAATATATGCAAAGACATCATTATTCTAAACCAGCGTGGTATCGACATTACATGAATACGTACATTCAAGTTAGTCTCAGAGTCCTTAATCTTATCATAAGGCAAATTATTAAGATTGAAAGAATAGATATCTATTTCAATATTATCCTCCTCACACAAATTAAGTTCCTTTTTTACCCACAAAGAGTTCCGATGAAGCATCATATGATACGGAAGAGCAGAAGTACCATTATAGTTCTCCTTATAGGGGGTCATATTTGAGATAAAAGCAATCTTCATAAAAAAATCTTCAGACAAGATATAGTTATATATATTATTTAATTTGACGGAATTCTTAAAATAGGCCTTATAAATTTATCATCAGTATATCGCTCATCATATTCATACATCTCATATATCCATGACTCACCACTAGGAACTCCATCTGTTAAGAACGTCTTATACGGTGTAAGGTTAAAAGCCCATAAATACGTAATTCTAACATATAAAAGAACTGATAAAAGAAGAACAACAGACTTATTAAAAGCAAAGAGACGACTTTGTGATGCTAAAACTGTTAAAGTATAAATTAATCCAAAGAAAAAGTACCATCCCAAACGACCTCCTTGTCCAAACCGTATAAACGCCAATAAAATACCACAGAAAATAATGGAAAGATTTAAAAAGGTGAGATGCTTCTTATGCTTGTTATCAAAGAATTCATAATTTTTAAAGAAAAGCCAAATAAAGAAAATAGCTTCTATTATATATTCGATTCTGAAACCACTCATATCATCTTGATACTTACCAGTTCTTTCAGCCATTCCTTGTGTATCTCCAGCACTAGCAATTAGTATTGTTGGAATAGGACTCATCCCAACAAGAAGACACAACATTAGAAAATATAAGATAGTTTTCTTTGAATATTTCTTTATAGGAATAAAATAAGCTACAGCAAACACTAATGCAGAATTATGAAACGAGTACGCTAAAGCAACAATAAGGAAAAATTTTATAGCTTTTCTCTCATATATGTATTTAACCCCCTGCCATACAATACCAACAGCTAGTGCCTGCCGCATATAAGTAATAGAGAAATAGAAGAATAAACCTAAAAAAACAATGGCAGCTAACGGATAATCATTAATATACTTTCTGAATGCTTTGTAATATAGAAAATACATTAACAACGAACTAAGCAAAATAAAAATATAACGATTAGCCGTCACCTGAGAAACAACAATTTCCCATAAAAAATAACCATATTCACGACCATTTACAAGGAATAGTAACCTTGAATAATCCCTACCTGAATCCGTAGCATCAGCTATAGTATCAAACATTTCTCCATAGATGTATCTATCATAGCCACCAATCATATCTCCTAAGCCAATAAATAAGGCGCAATACAGAAAAAACACACCTAATAACAACGGAGAGTTACTTTTATTAGTCTTATGTGCTAATACATAATACACAAAAGCTACTATTAATATAAGAAAATACAAAAACATACTTTATATCAGAAATCTGTTTTTTTTATTATATAATATAAGAAATTCCACATACAAATTCTTATTTGGTCTATTATAACACAAATCAGAAATATAACAATCATAAAAAAGAAAAGTACTAATACAAGAGCCAAGTTAGAATACTGCATCTCTATATTACATACAATATCTCGAAAGTAAGGGAACATATATGGGTTGAAATGAATAATATAAACTGCAAAACTTGATTTGGCAATTATATTTATATATTTATTTTGAAAACAGAGCTTAGTAAAAGACAACAATAAGGATATAGAAGATATTATCACTAAGGGATTATCATAACGTAACATTCGTACTGCACTATCGAAAAAATATATTCCAATAGAAGCAAATAATGAGGTTATTATTGAAATTATCACATAAAGTTTAAAACTATTATTATATAAAAAAGGTATAGGATATAGCCTTATATATCGTGCTGTTAGATACAATCCACAAAAGAAGACAATACTATAGCCCTCAAAATAATTTGTAAATCCCGAAAGCCAACAATAATAGCATTGAAAACAATAAAAACTTATTAATAACCACCTAAACTGCTCTTTGCTTGCTTGTTCCACATAAGCATTTAATACAGGTGTTAATATATACAAACCTAAGTATGCCATAACAAACCAGTATTCACCGGTTAATCCTAGGCTATTTTTTAAACCTTGAAAATCAAATATTGTTATACCAGTAACTATTTCCAGAAAGTAAACAGCCCATATTAAGAATAAAAATTGAAAAATAAAAGCACTTCCACCTTTTAAAGATGCCTTTATACCAAACCAACCTGAAATAAGGACAAAAATATTAACCCCTACAACAGATATTCCTTGAATAAGGACCCTTAGAAAAGAAAATGACAAATCTAAAGTGAAAAATTCTTTATTAGGAAGACCTATAATCAACCCATTGATATGTCCAATAAGCACAAAGAACATTGATAGTATTCTAAGCAATTCAATGTTGGACTGCCTAATACTTTTTGATTTTGAAATCATATAAATAACAGAGTTACAAATATATAATAGTTAGATAAATATAGCTATAAGTAAAAAGCTAACTAATCATAAACTCTCGATTCAAAAACAACCTTACAAATAATGATTTCTTCAATGAATCAAAATGTCCCTTCATTGGATATAACTGTTCTTTTTTCAATTCATCTACAATAACAGAATTGATACCAAGCTTTCCCCATTCTTTTTTGTTTTTATATAAAGAGTATACCAAACCAAACAGCACATTCTGGCTTCGATTAAAAATTACACTATATAACTGAGGGTTTATATCCTTAAAAGACAAAGCTAACCTACGGAAAGAGTTTATAATATAAATATCATCCTTAATGTATTTTATCTTCTTCTCTGGTACCATAGACTTGCTGGTAGAATTTGGATGATATATATATAGATAAGGAGTTATATCGCTAAACACAACATTCGTTGCACACGGCATAAGTCTATATGTCAACTCAACATCTTGATGTGTAATTCCCTTCACAAAGAATATATTATTATCAACAAATAATTGCTTCTTTGTAATTAAAGCACAGATTGAAGAAGGACTATAACCTGAAAGAATTGCCTCAACGCCAGATAAAACTTTATTATGCTCAAGCATAGGCTGACTACATTCAATATCTAAATACTGTCCTTCTTCTGTTACATTCTGAAGTTGAATAGCCAGAATATCCAAATTTCTATATTCATCTAAAGCTTCAATAATCTTTGGCAACTGCTCACTTATAACTTTATCATCAGCATCTACACACCAAACATATTCACCTTTGCAAGTTTTTATTCCATAATTTCTCGCAGTACTCTGTCCTTGATTTTCTTGAGTTAAGTATGCTACATTAGAATATCTTGAAGCATAGTCTTGAGCTATCTCTGGAGATTTATCCAGTGATCCATCATTAACAATAACTATTTCGTACTCCTCTTTTAATAAATTAGAGCCAAGAATAGAGTCTAAGCAAATCCCAATGTACTTCTCTGCGTTATACATTGGGATTATTATGCTAAGTTTATATTTATAGTCTTCCATCAACAATATCTCTATTTAAGAAGCCTTTGACATCATAAATAACACCATTCTCATTCAATTTCTCTCTCCAGTTTGTATCAGCAAACTGTTTATGAGAAACGGCAAGAATAATAGCATCGTATTTCTTATCTTTTGGCAAAGACGCTACGGCGTCTATTCCATATTCTTTCTTTACCCTATCCACATTAGCCCATGGGTCAAAAACCGTAATGTTTGAAGTGTACTCTGACAATGTAGAATAGATATCAACAACCTTTGTATTACGTACATCAGGACAATTTTCCTTAAAGGTGATACCAAGTATCAAGATATTAGAATCTTTGACAAGTGCACCCTTCTTATTCATCATCTTGATTGTCTGATTTGCGACGTAATCTCCCATACCATCATTCAATCTACGTGCAGCAGACATAATACGCGGCAAAACTCCATAGACCTGTGCCTTTTGAATAAGATAATAAGGATCTACACTGATACAATGACCACCAACTAAACCAGGATTCAACTTAATAAAATTCCACTTAGAAGCAGCAGCATCTATTACATCTCTTGTATCGATACCCATTGCATTAAAGATCTTAGCCAACTCATTCATAAACGCGATGTTAACGTCACGTTGAGAGTTTTCAATAATCTTTGAAGCTTCAGCTACTTTGATAGAAGATGCTTTATGTGTTCCGTTAATAAGAACTGCATTATACACATTATCTACCAAATCAGCAATCTCAGGAGTAGAACCCGATGTTACCTTTTTAATTTTCTCTACAGTATGCTCCTTATCGCCTGGGTTTATACGCTCAGGAGAATAACCTGCAAAAAAGTCTTTATTGAATGATAAGCCAGAAACTTTCTCTACTACAGGTAAACATTCTTCTTCCGTTACGCCTGGATAAACTGTTGACTCGTAAACAACGATATCCCCTTTAGAAATAACTTTACCAACCGTCTCACTTGCACCCCAAAGAGGCTTCAAGTCAGGACGATTGTTTACGTCAACTGGCGTTGGCACGGCAACAACATAAAAATTACAGTCTTTAATATCCTCAAGATTAGTTGTACATACAAATCCATTCTTCAAAGCAGACTGTAATAACTCATCTGATACTTCTAAAGTAGCATCATGACCCGCCCTTAACGCATCAACACGACTCTGATTCATATCAAAACCAACAGTCTTAAACTTTGTTGAGAATAATCTTGCCAGCGGCAAGCCAACATACCCTAAGCCAATAACAGCTACTCTAATATCATCTAACAACATGACCACTTTCTGTTTTTAATAAATAATTAATTAAATTATATGAATCATTCAAATTCCTTATAGCTCGATCATTTTCTCCTCCACCTTGGTTAGATAAAGATAAGGCAATATCTTGCACTTTTTCATTGCTCAAGAAAACAGGTTCATGCGTAGCTGTCCGCTTCACTTGGACACCGTTTATTATAGACATCACCTTAAACCAAAGATCATCAGTGGAAGGGCATTTTTTCATAAATAGATTTTCATCTATAACTGCAGAGCTTAAACTGTGAGGAGGATACAAAACCCCTCCTACACCTATCTGCACATTGTGGGGAGAAATTATTTCATCAGAAATATAGTTCCATTCATTATATGGCGCAAAGTCTGATTTTTTTATTAATTTTATTCTTCTAACGCGATTTGCTAGTATCACATTTGGATATCTATAATGTTCATTAATTAGATTTTCAATCATATCATATTTATATAGAACATCGTCGTCAATAGTAATAATTATTGCTTCCGGAAATAAAGTTAAAGTTGGTACAAGTTTCTTATATGACCGTATATCATTACAATATCTAATTTCTAGTCCACGCTCTTGTAATAAACGTAATGTTATAGGTAATGTAGTATTACGTAATTCATTTTCAAGCCATAAAATAATTCTATCTGCCCTTAGTGTCTGTTGAAATATTGACTCTATAGTCAAATAGACATCAAAGAGTCGCTTCCCATAAGTCGTTAAACTGACAATAATCTCTTTATTAATATCATTTTGTAACTTAACAGAAGACCGATATACGTTTGATGATAAAGTTATCGTCTTTAACCGATTTGCCTCAATTAAAAATTCTGTTGTTCTATTTACATTAGAATAAATATCTATAATCTTATTATTTATCTTCTTTCTTAATATCTCAAACATAGAAAACATCACAATTTATTAAGATAATAAAACTTTATTATCATTAATGATTATATTCTAAAAATTATTTCGTTCAGATAGTCTTGATTATCAGAAGACTCATCATTAACCCCAACTTCATTAACATTTTTCCCTGCGATTGGGACTTTATGTTCCGCACCCATCTTAAACCAAACATATTCAATATCTGCATGACCAATATCTATCACTTGATATCCTTCTTTTGCTAAATCATAAGCAAGAATAGTAGCAGTCATACCTAAGGCACATAAAACTAACGCCTCTTTGGGAATATTATTTTTACATACCTCTATTATCTGCTCATATTTATCAAATGCGTTAGTAGCTGGGCAAATAATACGATGAATAGTTCTTGCACCATCTAAAAAATCATCATTGACTCCAAAACATGTTCCTGTACCTTCAACAATATAAACGTCTCTATTTTTCCAAAGTAACTTCATTCTTTCTACATAGTCATGTACAAAAGCTTTATCTTTTGAGTCCATATAAAATCTTGTAAAACTAGCATCGAAAAAAACTTTATTTGTTTCAGTTACATCTAATATACGCTTTCCGTATTTTGCTACATAATGCTTCCAAAAGATTTGTGCATGTTCATTATCATGACTTACTGATCTAAACGAATAAGGAATACACACTATATGATTAGGGATATTGGAATTCAACACTTCTTTTAATCTTGCAGCAGCATAACTATTAGAAGTTTGAAAATTATTAGTTTCTTCATAAATAGACATATACTCATAGTCTCCAAATCGTGAAACAGAACACTTATGTTCTAGAATATAATCTAAAGTTTCTTGACTATTTTTTATATTAAGCTGCCTACCATATTTATAGTGAAGATAAGGAACAACTACATGGGCATAAACATAATTTTTTATTAACTTGAGAATCATCGTAATCTAATATTTTTTATATAATTTAGAAATAATATTTTAAAAAGTACAAAAGAAGACATAGGCAATTTGACACAAAATCTTATAATCTCAATAAACAATGTTTTGTATCTTTTATTCTTGCGACAATAGCCTACCATTGCTATCATACGAGGTAAAATTCCATCTTTAAGAATCGGTTGATCATGAAAGAAAATATACAAAGTCTGTAATATGTCTATCTCTATTTTATAATTGTTTAAGGTTGTGTTACCTGAATATATACCTTTATTATGAACACGATAAACAGCTGTATTATTTTCTAATAACGCGCCTTTACCTTTTTTAATATAAAAGTAGCATGCTACTAAATCATAGAATCTAGAAAATTTTCTAACATCTTTTAAAGTGTAGTAGTTTATATTTCTACACATTGAAGTCAATGGCGAACAACTCCAACATTTAAAATAATTATTAACATTTATATCGTGGAAAGTAAAACCAAGCATATCCCTATAATCTGTTTTAATATGATGGTTTATCTTGCTCTTATCTTCTTGGTTGTATATATCAAAATTTGTGGAGCAGTATGTATAATCAGGAAATCTTTCTAAGAAATCATATTGTAACTGTAATTTATTCTTATCACACCAATAATCATCTCCTTCACAGTATGCAAAGTATTTCCCTTTTATATATGAACGTAAAAAAAGGTCAAATGCCCCTACATGAGCATACACATTTTCCTCTTCAAAAATAGGTATTATTAAATCTGGATATTTAGATGCATACTCACGGATAATATCAGCAGAATTATCCGTGGAGCAATCATCATGAATTATAACTTGAAATTTAAAATTAGTTACTTGAGTAACTATTCCCTCAAGACATTCTCGTAAATATGATTCATGATTATAAACAATACATAGAACTGTTACCATTATATCCCTACCAGTACCCATACTACTTTTTCTTAATTAAACTTATTACTTCTTGGAGTTCTGCCTTTGAAAAATAAAAACTTCCTATAAAATAGAGTAAGAAACCAATGACAATACCCATTACAAGTTTTAGACCTTCTATGTCTATGAATGATGTCAAGATATATATACCTCCGCCCATCACTAGTGAATTAATTAAGATAATTCTTAAATCTTTTAATTGAGTAAGTAGTCCAACATCTATAAAACGACTCGTATAATATGTGTTAACAATTAAACATATTATAGAACTAAAAACCATTCCGAGGCACATTGCTGTTATTCCTAAGGGTATAGTTATAATTAAAATGACCACTCCTATAATCTTTTTAATTATTTCAAGACGCAAAAAAATATCTGATCTTCCTTTTACCTGCAACAAATTTAAATTAATAGCATGAATAGGGTACAACATTAATGCAAAACACAGAATTTGCAAATACAACACACATCCATCCCACTTTGCTGTCAGAATAACTCTAATAAGTGGAGAAGCCATAGATGCAAGACCCATCATTAAAGGAAATACTATAAAAGCTGATAATTTCAATAAACGTCTATAACTATTTTGTAATCTTAGAGAATCATCTTGGATAGCACTCAAAACAGGAAAAGTAACCCTTTGCAGTATACTTGTAATATTTGCAGAAGGTAATTGTGCCCAACCTAATGCACGCGAATAATTTCCTAACTGAGCTGGGTTATAAAATTTACCAATAACAATAGGATAAATATTATTATAGATTGTATCCAGCAAACCTGATGCTAAAAGTTTAGAACCATAACCAAACAAATAATTAAAAGAAGATTTTGAGAATCCTGTCCTAGGACGCCATTTAGACATTAACCACAGCAATCCCATTCTTACAATAGAACTTGCAACACCTTGCCAAACTAAAGCCCAAATCCCGTAACCTTGATATGCTAATAGAATTCCTACTATACCAGAAATAACTGTAGCAGATAATGTAATCTTTGCTTGTGACTTAAAATCAATCTTAATCGTGAAAAGAGCCTGCTGAACGACGCATAAAGAATTGAGTATCACACCTAGACCTGTAATACGTATTATCGGTGAAAGAATCGGTTGATTATAAAAATTTGCAACCAATGGCGCTATCAAAAAAAGCACAATGTAGGCAATAATTCCAACTCCTATATTGAAATAAAAACAGGTCGATAAATCTTCTTCTACTCTGTCCGTTTTTCGAACTAAAGCATTGGAAAACCCACTATCTACAAAACTCTGAGCAACAGCAAAAAAAATTGTGACCATAGCTATTATACCATAATCACTTGGGGATAGAAGACGTGCAAGAATAATAGAAAAGACAAATTGTACTCCTTGATTGGAAAACCGTTCTACACTACTCCAAAATAATCCTTTGGTTGTCGCTTGCTTAAGTGTCTGCTCTGACATGATTTAATAATATAAAAAATTATCTATGAGTACTCTTTTAATTATAAGAAGGATTAAGGATTTAACATTAATTTCTACAGCATTAAACTCTCCTCCAATATTATATATATCCTTCACTGGTATAGACAACTCTCCCTTCCGTTTACTTTCTTTTTTAGAAAAGGTTAAATATAGTCTATGCCCCTCTTCTGAATACTTTTATATTCGCCACTCTAACAAAAATTCTATTTGATCTACATCAAATACTGGTATATGATGAACCTGTCGTACTTCCTCACGCTCTTTAAAAGCATTATCAATAAATATAGAATCTAAATGATGAATATACTGGGACTTAGATTCATCCAAATGATTCAAGTGAATTATTTTATAAAAGAGTAGCTTAGAAATTGCATAGTGATTAAGAGTTTCTTCCAAATCGTTTTCATGACGAGTTAACAATATCAGTTTTTTCCCTTTGTTGTAACACTGATACATAAATCTTATAGTATTCAAGTTTACCTTACCTCGCAATGTTATAGTATCGTCGAAATCAATATAAACATAATTATAATCAATATCTAACTTATATCGACCAATCAAAGCGCGATCCATAATCAGATGATAAGCATTATCGGAAATATCTACATCATATCCCATTGCTATATATACAGAGAGTAAAGGTAAATTTATTCCTTTAGCTCTCGTTTGGCACATAGTCCCAGCACAACGAGTCGAAACCTCTAACAGTTTAAAAACTCCATCTTTATTTTTTTTAATTTGAAAGTACCAAAGACCTCGAAAATTAAGTTTGGAATTTAAAGTATCAGCGATATGTTGAATATCAATAGTAAGTGCAATATTTGAACCACGAACAGACATTCCAGCTAAAATTCGATCTCTTGATCTTGGTGAAACATAACGTAATATTCCATGTCGATCTGTAAGACAATCAACAGTACACTCCTCTCCTGGTAAATATTCTGTAACAATATTATTTGAGAAATCTATCTTTGCAACATCATGAGAGTCTGTTATCTTCCGAGCACCAACAGCACCTTGCCCTTCTCTTGGCTTTACAAATGCAGGAAACGAAATTTCTTCAGCATTATAATATCTTTTAGGTAATATGTCAGTTTCTTTAAATCTTTCAAAAGTTAATGACTTATCTCTACATATATCTGCAGTCTCCCTATCCCCAGAAATAATCTTGGCATTTATCTTTTCTTCATTTTCTATAAGGTATTTAACAATTGTATCATGAGTAGGAAAAATCACATCAATTTCGTTAACTCTTAAGATCTCATTAAATTCTTGTAGAAAATTCTTATCTGAAATAAAAGGAATATTCTTAATATAATTCTCAAACAAGAATTCACCGTGCCTAGCAACAGATGTACCACCTATTAAATGTATATTCACACAAGTAGATAACGCATCATGCAGTTCATACGCATTTTGTCCTTCTGCAGGAAAAACAAGTACATTAATTTTCTTTGTCATATTCAACGACCAATAATTTCTAAAATTTTATTCAAATCATCGTTTCCATACCTTTGATCAATAGGTATTGGTATAAGACTTACAGCAAATTGAGACTCCACAGACTCTAAATTAGATATATTCTTAACATTTGGCCAATAAGAAGCAACATAAACCTTATTATCTATTAATTTTTTTCGTAAATTTATGTCTTCCGAAAGGAAAGGATACACCATAGGTACGTTTTTTCTTTCTAAGTCAACACTTAGCGTATTACTCGAGCTGAGATTATCATGTAAATAAGTATAGTTACTAATACGTCTATCAGCAATACTTTTATAACAAATAGAAGACATTATGAATTGAGTAATCTTAGACATCTTTTTAATTTTATCATGATCTAAGGTATCTTCACTCTTATGATAATCAGAAAAAGCTTCTTCTGCAGATTTATCCAATCTATCTAACAAGAATAACATTCTTGAAGATGAATAATCTTGCGGAATATCAAAATCAGCCACTTTATTTGTATAAAGATAGGCTCCATCGGCAACGCCAAAGAATTTTCTACAAGTATAAAAAGTATCAATTTCTGGAAGCGGTTGACTAAAAAAGGCCTGTGTATTATCTATTATGATGTTAGGGGCATACCTCTCAGTAACTATTTTTACATACTCATCCATTAAACCAAAATAGTTACAATATAAAATAACTTCATCTTTTTTAGGATGTAAAACTTCCGCTATGTGAAAATATTTATCTATGTGATAAAATTGATAGTCTAAACCTAATTTATTAATTGGCTGTAAGACAGCGTCACACATATAATATGGTAAATATACTTTCGTGTACTTTTTTACTCTTAAGACATACTCTAAACAATAACGTCCAGAATTTAATCTTATAGCATCACGATGATATTCTCCATTCTCATTATATGGCAACTCTAACGAGAAATATCCACCAATAGCCTTTTGTCTCATAATACAATAATTTTGAGCCACGTTTCCTGATTAGACAAGCAACATGTCATTTCCTCATTAGTATCAAATCTTAAAACTAATGTTCCTATTGTTGTATTAGCTCCAGTGAAACCTTGCACTTTATCTCCTGCTTTTACCCAGATATCTTTCTCTATAAGGAAACGTTCTTCTACCATTTTATCTATCTCTATACTCTGAAAAACACCGTCTCTCTCAGAATGTAAGATGATTTCTGCCCAATATCCTTCATAATCTGGCTGATGGATTTCGTCTATAGATTCACCAACTGCAGCACGGACACAATTATCTATGAGGTCTTGACCTGAAATATACTTCATCATCTCAGATAGTCTGTTGCCTCCACCTCGAGGAGCAAGCTCCATTATATATGGCTTGCCATTCTTACATAGACGTGTCTCAATATTATAAACCCCTGTTTTAACATTAAGCAATGACATCAAGCGCTGCAATTCACTCATCAATTCTTCTTGTGCCCATTGCGGCATTGTTGAAGGCCACGAGAAAGCTGCAGGGGTATAAGGATTGATTGCTTGAGGATCAAAATGTTGATCATTAAACGAACAGAAAACAAGTTTTCCATCAACAGTAAAACTATCACAATCAGAAGAATTACCTTCTTTCTCTAAGAAATCTTCTATGATGAAATTCCCATTATGACTTTCACTCAGAGCATAATCAATAGCTGAAGAGAGTTGTCCTAATTCATCGACACGCGTAACCCCTTTGCTTCCTGCAGAGTCAACAGGCTTGACAATAACCGGCCAGTTATAATATGCTGTATTTCCAAGAGCTTCTTCTTTTGAAGAATAACCTTTTGCATTGGGCACATTGAAATCATTATCTTTTAAGAACTGACGAAATCGTGACTTATCCTGTAAGATACAAGCAGTTTCATAAGAACATTGAAAACTAAGTCCCATCTGTTCTGCGACATAAGCAGCTGTTACTACACCAGGGTCTACACCAAAAGATAAAATTCCATCTATATTAAGTTCCTGTGCTAATTGCAACACCGCATCTTTGTCAAGAATGCTAACATTATGAAACTCGTCTGAGTATTGATGAGCAATATTTTCAGGAATATAATCCACCGTAATGACATAATAACCATGACGATGTGCTGCTTCTATAACAGGTAGGAGATAACGAATACCTCCGAGGAGCATCAGTTTTTTTTGTTTGTTCATTATGCTTGTAAAGCTTGATTATACTCTGCAATAAAATCGTTTAAAACATATAAGCTTCCTTGATTCCGATAAAGTTTATCAGTAAGAAGCGCATGATAAGTCTTTGACAATAGAACTAATTCCATTGCGTCCCCATAAGTACAACGTTTCTTATTTATTAAATAAGACATCATTGTATTTAGATGAAGGATTATTAAGCTATCATTATCAACTCTTTGTTTCATACTTTAAAAGTTTCAATGCCATATCTGTTTTGAAGCAATACTGAATAGAAGAGAACTTTCTTGAAGATAATTTTTTTGCCAAGTTTTCCCACTCTTCATTTGTCTTATTTCCATGCTCTAATTCTTGAAATAACACTTCAATACCATTATCAGCTATTGGTCCAATTACTAAATCATATCTATTACTTTTACATTTTCCTCTCCGATTGTTATAAATAAACTTTGCCCATTCTTTATCCGCTTTATTGAAACGTTTAATTCGCAACTTACATGTATTTATGTCGGATAGGACAATATCGAAAATCAAAACATGATGATTAGGTGAAAACTTTTTCCACTCTTTTGCCAATTTTATTTCTGAAGATAGATAAAACCCTTTCCCAAAATCAGTCATTGGTTTACACATAACGATATTAGGGATTTCGAATTCTTCAGAGGTGCCATGGTATAGTTTCATAAGCAAGGCTTTAAAGCTCTATATATACTCTTTGCAATATAATCTATTCCACGCTCTCTTCGTACTCTATATGAATTTTCTAAAAGAGAAGAAAGATCATGTTCTTTAATTAGTTTAATAGTCTTATCTAATGGTAACCGTAACAATTTTGCAACACTTAAAACAATCCTTGTCATATATTCTATACGTTCCTCTCTCATACCACTTTTCGCTGTTGAAGCAGAAAGAGCTGTCAAACTTCCTTGCTCTGTATATAGAATATCATTTATTTTTTCCATCCCTTAGCTTTTTGAAATTACCATTATAATTTTATCTATTTCCTCCTTAGTTAGTGCATGATGCATAGGTAGACATATCACTGTGTCCGCCATCATGTGTGCATTAGGCAGATTCTCTGGGCGAGAGCTCTCCAAGCCACGATAAGTAGAAAACTCACTGATAAGTGGATAGAAATAACGACGACTCCACACACCTTGGTCTTTCATCTTCATATAAAGCTCATCACGTGTCATACCATACTTCTCTGCATCAACAAAAATTGGGAAGTAACTGTAGTTATGACGAACACCTGTCATATCATCCCAGAAAGAAATACCATCAACATTCCGTAGAGCCTCGCGATATGCTACTGCCACCTTCTGTCTCGCTGCAATAGCAGCGTCAACTTGCTTTAGGTTTAATAAGCCGTAAGCTGAACGAATCTCATCCATCTTGCTATTGATACCAGGACCAACCACCTCAATTTCATTAGCAAAACCAAAGTTCTTCAAATAATCTATGCGTTGCTTAGTCTTTTCATCGTGCATCACCATTGCACCACCTTCTATTGTATTAAATACCTTTGTGGCATGAAAACTCAGTGTACTCATGTCACCAGCATTCAACAGACTTTCCCCATTCACTTCAACACCAAAGGCGTGTGCAGCATCATATATCACTTTCAAACCATACTTATCTGCTATTGCCTGAATAGCTTCAGTATCACATGGCTTACCATACACATGAACAGGAAGGATAGCTGTTGTACGTGGTGTTATTGCTGCCTCTATCTTTTGGGGATCTATATTGCCTGTAGATGGATCAATATCAACAAAAACGGGCTTGATACCATTCCACCATAGGGCATGCGTTGTTGCTACAAAGCTATAAGGTGTCGTTATAACTTCACCTGTTATACGCAAAGCCTGGAGAGCTGTTAGCAACGGTAAAGTTCCATTTGTGAACAAGCTAACGTATGGGACTTTTAGATATTCAGCTAAAGCAGCTTCTAATTTCTGATGAAACTGTCCATTATTTGTTATCCACTTACTATCCCAGATTTCTTTAAGAGATTCTGTAAACTCATCAAGATTTGGTAACAATGGTGATGTTACTGTTATAATATCTTTATTCATACTTCTTCAATCTATTATGACAGGTGATATATAATTTACTGGTTTGAATATACTTAACGACTAAATCAAGATATAATCGTTCTAAGAAACGTTGTCGACAAAAATCTATAATCGTACATGCTATAAAAACAATAATAGGAACACATAAAGCATGTATATATATCATACTACTATGAAAAAATCCTACATTATCACAGGTATCCTTCCATAACCATTGTCTCATAGCATCAGAATTAGCATGAATTAGTAATACACCAAAAGTACATGAAGCTATCGTATTAATCCATTTACTCTGTCGAATATGAATATTCTTAATGAACATAAAAGTAGAAATGCTAACAAGAAAAGCCAACAATTTATTAGAGTCACTCACAAAAAACATGACCAAACTCCAATCCAACCTCACACCTGAACTGATACCCCAAAAAAGCATCATTAGCACGCTTAAAATGGAGATTATAATTAAGACGAGAGACACCCCCCCCCAGAACATTTTATCCTCACTACGCCAAATTCCATAAAGTCTAATGTATGAAGCAACAACATATAAAATACAAAACCATGTGATATAATTTAATGTTACACTTATCCATGGAACTGTACCTAACATGGTATATATCCCTAAACAGAGAATAACAAGTAGAAGATGCTGACTTTTAGAGAGGTTATTTAATAAAATATTAAGAAAAGGAATAAACAAATAGAAAAGGAGGAAACAACTTATAAAACCAGTATTTACACTTGGAATTGGATTTATTACCTGTATTATATTACTAAATGACAAAGTTATATAGCCTGTATATAAAAAAACACAGTAAAACAAGACATTATACAGTTCAATCTGCAGTAATAGTTTGACAAATTTATAAAGTGATATACTTGATTTACACATGAAATAACCAGTGATTAATACAAAGCAATCAATCCCTGTCTTACCCCACATTCCAAACAAATATAAAAATATACTCTCTGGTGCTAAAGGGGTTTTAAACATCTCATCCAATAAACCAGAATTTACGACATAGTGATGCATTACAATCAATAACATCACAATGATACGATATAATTCTATATTAGAATTTCTCTCTTTCTTTTCTATCATACGATATGAATTGTATAATTAAAAAGCAATTATTAAAGATTTAATATTATATCCTTAAAGGTATTATCAAAGTTCTCGGACATATTGTCCGAAACCTCCGAACAACATGTCCAGAGTAGCCGGAATGATTGTCCGGGGGTGTCGGACAAAACTATAAGAGCATTTTTATCAAGCTTAAATGAATAGAACATTAAATTAAGATAGTATCAATACCTACTCATAAAAGACTATTGATTTGAATGTCCGTTCGTATTTAGGTTCGTTATAACCATACTCCATAAATAACGCTTTCACATCGTCCGCCATTGACTGCGTATAAAGGTAGCCTCTTTCTGCATTGCCATAACGATAGAAATTACTTCGTCCTCGGAAATATGAATAGACTTCATTGCGGAGACAGGGTAAGTCCTTACGGCGCACCTCATCAAAGAAGTGGGCGAACCCTGCATAACAAGTGATAAGTCTCTTTGCATGAAACATTCTGCAACGACCATTAACAAGGTTTTCGGGCATAAGTGCCGAGGGAAAGATTGCATCTCCCCATGTATTGGAAACTGGTTGTAACTTGAAATACAAATGGTGAAGACAATCTTCTTTCACTGCACAATTCTCAAGGAAGCAAGCTTCATAACGCTTTGGGAAAGTTTCTAAGCTCAGCAATTCATTTGTTTCCATTGGCTAATCACGATATTAAGATGCTCTTAGATTGATAGGGAAAAAGAAACGAGAGGGAAGAGGCAAGGATACGGAAAGTAACCGAATGAGACAAACCACTATCGACCATTAACCCATAGTTTCATCAGCTTTTATTATGCTACTGGCGATGATAGGAGTTATATCATCTCCTCCCTACAAACAATGAATAGCTTGCAGGCTGACACCTATCACGGTCACTCCGCATAAGAACGAATGGGCAAAAACAAATAGACTGGTACAGTAATAATCGTTAGCTTAAACAATAACCTGTGCTGGTCAATTCAGTAGATGGGTTTCGCTCGCAGAATCACTTTTGTTAATAGTTCTAATTCCCTTTTATTATCAGTGCAAATTTATATAAAATCTTCGAAAAGAGAAAGAATATCAGTGGAATAATCTCATTAGCAAGTGAAAATTATGGGAAGTACAGATGATATTCCCTGTTTGATATAGAATAAAGCACACACAAATCAGCTATTTAGAGAAAAATAACTAACTTTGCATCCAAACCATTTACCCTAAGGAATGAAAAGGATTCTATTGATTACAGCCATTTTGTTTATGGCATTAACGAACGGGCAGGCACAAGTGCTGAACAAAGATAACACGAAGCAGATTGGGCAGGCAGTTAAGGAGGGCATCAAGGATGTAAAAGATGCTATCGTACAAGATACGAAGCCAACTGGCGAGCATGAACAATGGGACATCTATGCTGCACCTAAGCTTGGTCTGAATCTATCTAACCTACCAGGCATTGACGGAAAGGTCAAGTTAGGGCTTGTTGGGGGAGCTTATGTGGAGGTGTTCCTAGCCAAAAATATTGCCATAGATGTTGAGATGCAATACAGCCATCAAGGTTCATCAGGCGTTTATCGCACCATTAACACTACCAACGCATCGGGCGTGCAAACGTCCCAGAAATATGGTCCATACGACTTTAAGTTAGATTATATCAACACCAATTATATCGTGCGTTGGTATCCGTGGATAGACCTCCCCGTGAGTTTCACAACAGGTATACACGCAGGCTATATTATCAGTGCTAAAGCGAAACTGGATGATGGCACGAAGTATAACCTAAAAGATTATATATATAAAGGTGATGTAGCGATCCCATTTGGTGTTAGTTATGAATGGAGCCAATGGCAGATTGAAGCACGCTATAACCTCTACTTTAGGAAGCTCGCCCGCAATGCTGAAGCTCAAGAACTCATGCGAAATGCTCGCAATAATATGTTCGAGGTAACACTGGGTTACAGGATTAAAGTGCTATAATATAATAAGGTGAGAACAGCTATCCTCATACTTCTCTCTACCCTTTCAATCAATGTGACAGCAGAGGTGAATGACTCACTTTCCATTGCGAAGATGGGGATAGAGTTCCGCTATATCCCTGCACAAACCCTCACTTTAGATAAGGAGCCACGTATCTGGACTAAGACGAAAGACACGCATTCTTGGGCTGCACAAATAAACGTTACGCCTACGAAGAATGCGTATGCACACGACTATAACTACCCCACTTTCTCATTCGGTTTGCGCTATCATCTCAACCATGGGACAACTATGCATAAAGATACCCCATGGGGAGAGGCACAGCCAGTAGATTATACCAGTAAATTAGGTAACTTCCTAACCTTATATGGTATCTTCAACCGACCACTCTATCGAAGCAAGCACTGGCAATGGGGCTATTATCTAGGAACGGGTATTGCCTACACGAGCCTTAAATATAATCAGAAGAACGACATAGATAATGAATATATCGGCTCACACCTAAATATTTATTTCAACGCTGGCTTGTACGGACAAGTTAAGATTGCGAAAGAATGGAGCGTAAAGGGCGGATTAGACTTCGCACATCATAGCAATGGAGCTATGGCACGACCCAACAAAGGCGCAAATTACTTCGGTCCGTTCGTAGGACTTGTTTACGAGCCTCAACAAGCCACAAGCCCCATTGCGAAACGTAATACTAATGAAACCAAGCCCTTTCAAAAATATTGGTTCACTGAGTTTACCCTCGGACTAGGTGGAAAGACATTACTTGAGGAATGGCTACAAACTCAGTTCAATACCCCTCAAGGACAGCCTGATTATCGTAAAGAACATTTTACTTATTACGGAGCTTACTCCTTTCACACACATCTCCTCTATCGTTACGCTCGCCGTTGGGCATCGGGGATTGGCGTCGGGCTATTCTACGGCGAATATGCGCATCGGATAGCAAGAATGGATAAAGAAAACGGACATACTGACGAGAAACATAGTCCGTGGTCAGCAAGCATCGAGGCACGTCACGAGGTTTACTATGGGAATGTTTCCGTTCGCCTCACACTCGGTTATTATCTTTACCGACACATGGGATATAGTGCCAATCACGGACTTGAATATCCTTATCACGAGCAAGTGGGTGTCTTCTATAGTTTCCCTAAGCTAAAGGGCTTAACCCTAGGATTCAGCGTGAACGCACATGCCACGAAAGCCGATTTTACAGAACTACAACTGTCCATACCTGTTAGGTTATAACTTCCTCCCACCCCTCTCCTTCGGGCTTGGAACACCTAACAGAACATAGGCTTTACCTAACTATGAGAAACAACCTATAACACAAGGTATTAGAATCAATTACATGAGATACAAAATCGACCAATAGGAGGTAACAAAAATGACACATACGTGTTACGTGATTTACTCGTATGTGTCACCATGGTTAACACATACGTGTCACGCACGTGACTCGTATGTGTCATTGAGCCGTCAGCCTAGAAGTAAATAAACGAACAAATAACTCGCATACTTGTCAACACGTCTATCTCGTCAACTTCAACACCATCACTTCTATCCAACCAATCACTCGTCTACTTGTAAACTTGTCTACTTGTCAACTCCCTCAAAACTTATATCTAAAGTCAACACCTAGCTGGAAAGGATTACCGCGCTGGGCAAATGTAAACTTATTACCCGTAGCAGCACTCTGGACAGCAAACGTGTTATACTTCGTGTCAGTCAGATTACGAACCCAAAGGTTCACGTGCAACTGCCCGAAGTCAGCATCAGCATGTGCGCCTAAGACAGCATAGAAGTTCTGTCCTATCATATTCTGCTCATCCCAATAAGTCTTGCCCTGTGCCGAGAGGTTCAAACCTACGATCACACTACGTAAATGGAAACGATAAGAGGCATCGAGCAAGGCGGCTGGGTCAACGTCAATACGATAGTCAGCACTTGCGCCCAATGTATGTTGTGGGACGAAAGGCACTTTCTTATCTTTGTAATTCACCTTATTGCCACCAGCGATAGAATCGGTATACTCATCGAACTGGGCACTTGTAAAGCCGTAACTAAGGGCATAAAACAAACGATTATCAAGCGCACCACCTCGAAGAGTCGCCTCTAAGCCGCACGAATGACTGCGACCTGCGTTTGTCATTACACGTCCGAAACCATAATTACCAGCCATTACCGAGAGTTGTTGATTACGGATTTGCATGTAATAAGCAGCTAGGTCAAGATGAATTTGATGACCCAAGAGGTTGAGGTGAGCACCTACCTCATAGTTCCAGCTCGTCTCGGGTTTATATTCTATCGTCTTAGCGATTCGCTTATAATAAGCCTCATCATGCTGAATATCCACATCTGCACGTGCCTTTTGTGCGGCTTGTGATGTTTCAGCCTGCAATATATCAGAGAACATTTGGAAATTATATCCACCAGCACGATAGCCCTTAGACCATGTGGCATATAGGTTACTCCCGTCATCGAAACGATAAGTTAGTCCAACCTTTGGTAGTAATTGTTTGAAATGATTACCCTCATGGTGATTCAACGTTGATGTGATTACAGGATTAATATTCACACCTAGCACGTGCTCTTGCAATGCGACACGAGCTGAAGTCGCATAGTCTATCGCCACATGCGAATAGTCATAGCGCAAGCCGAGCGTCGCTCTTAGGCGATTGGTGAGGTCGATATTACTCTCATGATAGACGCCAAAGTTAAATGTTGGTGTACGGAAAACGCCTGGGACAGGTTCCATCGTCATATTAATGGAAACGCCTCCAGCACGTGCAATATTAGTAGCTACTAGCGTGCGAGCCGCTAGCATAGCCGCTTCTTCAGACATACCACGTGCTATGAAACTAGGCACCATACCACGTGCCATAGCATTGAGCATTCCGTTATAAGCATAGTCCGTTATCTTCTTTGACAGGGCTGCATTCATATCCTTATCGAAGTAGATAGGCGCCATCGTCTTCAACCATTGATAAGAACCAAAGGCACCGAATGTCCATTGCCATTTGCCGTTTCTATTACTCTTCACTGACAGTTCCTCGGTAATGCTATTACCATGCTGACGCTGGGTAAGATGGAGGAAATCTTGTGGGAGATAATCAATATCCATTAGCATATTGTCATGGAGGAATTGCCAGGAAGTCATGCTATTCACGTCAAAGCCATTACCAGCATACTTGATTCCCATTCCTGTGTTCAGTATATTACGTCTGTAATAGCTCTGTCTGTTCTGATTGGGCATTTGTGTGCCAGCTTTCATAGCATATAAGGGCGAGGTAAGGGATGCAGATGCAATTTCCTCCTTAGTCACGAGTTGTCCGTAAGGGAACCCATTTTGGTGCGTGTATTGATAGTCGGCAATCCAATCGAACATCCATCTGTCTGACGCTTTCCACATAAAGCGTCCCTTGCCTCCGAACTCATTGATAAGGTCGGCACGAGTTCCGTCAAATTGGTTTCGGAAGAAGCCATTTTGTCCACCATAGAAAGCTGATAAAGAGAAGGCACGCTTGTCATCGAGCTTCTGATAATGGCTCAGTTCCACCTTGCGCAATAGCTTTGTACCAAGCGAGAACTTAACATCTGTGCCCTGATACTGGAATGGGTTACGACTATACATACGAATGAGTCCGCCTTCTGTATTCATTCCGTAAAGCGTTCCTTGAGGACCATGCAATACGTCGACACGGTCAATATCATAAGTGTGGAAGTTAAAAGCACTCTTATTCAATATTGGCATTCCATCAACATAAATACCAACAGCTGGTGAGTTCACCCGTGAGCCGATACCACGCATATAAATAGAGGAAGTGTAACGACTTCCATATTCAGGCATAACGAATGACGGGACAAAGGTGGATAGATGGCGAGCATCCTGCACATTTAATTGCTGGAGTTGGCTTCCATCGAAAGACGTACTACTCAAAGGCTGTTGGCGAAGTCGATAGACCTCTTTCGGCTGATTGATTACCAATACCTCATCAATATCATAAACCCGAGAGGTATCACCTATTGCTATGGTATTATCAGCATGAACTCCTACTGACAAGCCTGTTGCTATCAACAAAGCTAAGCTAAACTGGTATTTAAACATATCTTTTTCGCTTTCTTACGTTTAAGTATTATTTCACTCTGCAAAGATAGAGAGAATATATATATCACACAATCCTAATTTATTAGGATAACTTATTCATTCATCGCACCACAATGCGGACAACGCCCCTTACGATGTAAGCGAGTCCCGCAATTCCCACAATAATAAGTCTCACTACTCCTTCGTAAATACATCCGAAAGGCATAATAGATATAAACGACAAGTAGGATATAACCTATGTAATATAAGGTGAGAACGGAGAAGATGATATAATTAACGGCACATACGGCGGATAATCCACTAAGATAGAGTATGGCATCACCCGACTTCAATAAACGGCGCACATCGTCAATAGTGGCTATGGCGATGATCAGCATTGCCCATACTAAGCCCAGGAAGATATTAAGAAGTAAGGGCTGGGAGAACGGGTTGAGCGATGGGTGGAAATAGAACTCCTTCCACGTTTCTGGGGCAAAAAGTTGTATGCTAGCATAGAAGGCCGCTGATAATGCCACTACTACAGCTAGCAATGTAGGATAGAAGGAATTGATGTCATTGAAGTGGACAATATGCGCATTACGCTTTAATATCTTACGTGCCAAATAGCCCACACCTATGATAGAAATAATAATCATAAAGATGAGCAAGTGGATGTTAGAGAAGGTGGAGATAAACTGGGATATGGGGTCGTCAGGGGTTACCTGCTTCAAAAGACGCCCTTCATGTATCCATCCAAAGGCGTAATCTTCAGTCGCTATCTGAACCCATACAGAATCATTCTTATCGTCAGGAAGAATACGAATATCAGCCACAACAATCCCCTTACCCTCATGCACGGCGAACGAATCAGTCTTCATTCGATTCACGGCCTCTTCGGGTTGTTGGCGTATAAGCATAAGTGAATCTGAGCTGACCACAAAGTTAAAGCCTTGCGAGTAATGGTGTTTCACACGGAAAGAAAGCGAGTCGGCCCCACTTATAGAGCCTTGCCAATCATCCTCCGTACTATCTTTTTGCTTTGAAAGAGAGTCGCCTCCAGCCTCTAATCTACGTGTAATCTGTGCCTCTTGAATACTATCTGGTAATCGGAAGGAAGAGGGTGTCTTCTTATGATAACAGCCTGTTATCATGAGTGTCACACTAAACAGAAAGACGATCAATATCGGATAATATCTTCGCATATTGTGAGAATGTTTGGGGTTAAAGGTTAGATGAAACACACTTACTCTACGTCTGGATGGATATTCATTTGGCAATCCTTACAATCAAACTCTAGACGAAAACGACGCTTATCTGGTAACTCTAAGTAGAGAGGTTCACGCCATGTGGGTTTCTTTCCTCCACGTTTCACACAATAGCCTAACGAATAACGAATACAATGACGGCATTGCATGAGTAAGGCATCTTCCACTTGTCCACGCTTCACTTGTACGCCTTGTGGGTGTTGATTCTCGAAAGCCTCATCGGGTTTTGTTAATCCTTGTTGTTCGTAAAACTTACGGGCGACATCGTTAGAGATATTATAAAGGTAAGGAAATGCCTGATATTGACTAGGGTTAGCCTCTCTCACAAACTTATAGGATTGCGCCTTATCACTATCCAATCTTGTCGTTCTGTGAATGGTGATACGCTTTCTTTCCTGTATCTTCTTGTCTAATTCTGTTATCAATGCACGACGCAAATCAGCAAGTACACTACTAGGAATAAAGCATTGCTCCACCCCATCTTCAAGTCTAACATCCGAGCATTCATAAGCCGTGTTTCCGAGTTTGGTCAACTGACGAACGATATTATCATGTTGAGGTTTCTGGGCTTGTTGATGATCGAAACTAATAAGTGTTTCAGCACTTAATGTATCTTCCATACTATCATCAGATACGAGCTTCCCCTTTAATATAAAGCCATTATCCGTAAGCCCGAAAGTCATTACAATAGGTATTTTACGGATAGCCGTAGTACCACTCAACTCCTTATCAAAGGCTTGATCTTGATTACGATACAATGCCATACCAGGCTTTAAGCCATGTGGCATCTTGTAGGGATAAAGGCGATTACCCACGGCTCGATTCACACGAAAACCACCCCCCAAGAAACACAACCCATCACCATTAGCAAAACTTGACGTACCAGCCACATTGAAACTATCACGTCTAATCTCCTTCACCGTACCTACAAACTCGCCTAAGGCTTTTGGCGTATCAGGGGAGAAGATATCAGCCTGTCGACCATTTAAGAAATAGCTCGTATATCCACGATTAAAGGTCTTCTTTAGGTTAGGCGTAAACGAATAAGCCACACGCCCTAAAGAGGCACGACGAAACTCACGAGGATGTTGGCGGATAATCTCATCAATGCGTTGGCTATAAGCCGAGACCACATTCTTTACGTAATTTATATCTTTCAGTCTTCCCTCTATCTTAAAAGCACAAGCCCCTGAACGCATTAGTGCCTCAAGATTATCTATCTGACTCATATCCTTCAATGAGAGAAGATGACGCTGGTGTTCTATGGTTTTCCCGTCTGAATCCTTCAAGTCAAACGCTAAACGACAGAACTGAGAACATGCACCACGATTGGCTGAACGCCCAAAACAATATTGTGAGGCATAACAGATTCCACTATAACTCACGCATAATGCGCCATGCACAAAGGTCTCTAACTCCAGATTGGGCAAACGTTTATGTATCTCACTGATTTCTTCAACTGATAATTCTCGAGCCAAAACTATGCGATCAAAACCCTGCTCGCTCAACCATTGGGCTTTCTCCCATGTACGTGTGTCACATTGTGTACTGGCGTGGAGGGCTATCGTATCAGGCACTATCTCCCTCACCTTACTCATCAATCCCATGTCTTGCAAAAGGAAGGCATCAACGCCAACATTCACCAACTCACGGACTAAAGCAAGCGTCTCTTCCAGCTCTTCATCATAAATAATCGTATTGATGGTCACATGAACCGTGACACCATAACGATGAGCATATTCGCATAACTTACCAATATCCTCAACACTATTACCAGCCGATTGGCGTGCCCCAAATCGAGAGGCACCGATATATATGGCATCTGCTCCATGGTCAATAGCGGCTATTCCACATTCAAGATTCTTGGCTGGTGCAAGGAGTTCAATAGAGCGACTCCCTCCAGCTATACCAGAAGTAAAATGAGAGGAATAAATATGACTTTTATCTTTTATCATTATAGATTACGCTTTTAAAGGGGTATTATATTGAGAAAAAACCCTACTCTATTTCCCTTCTACTCACTAAAGGGGGTGGCAATCAGCTTCACCCAATTCATAAATAGTAGGTTAGCGTGGGCACGCCAAGTGACAAGTGGACCTTTCATTGGATCATCCTCACGATAATAATGCTTTGGAATCTCTACATCATCACGCTTACCAAGGTCACGATGATACTCCCTATCTAATGTTTCAGGGGCATACTCCAAATGACCTGTGATAAAGAATTCATACCTATTACGTGACCTTACAATAGACACCCCACTCTCCTTTGATTCGGCAATGATTTCGAGGTCATCAACTCGCTCAATATCCTCACGTCTTATCTCTGTATGACGACTCTGAGGCATACGAAAGACATCATCAAAACCACGAAAGAGAGGCAATTCAGGCTTTAAAGGAATCGTAGGGAAGATTCCAAACATCTTTTTTGATAGAGGATATTTCGGAATGTCATAGAAGTGATAGAGTCCTGCTTGTGCCGACCAACAGATGTAAAGCGTTGAACGCACATTCTCACGAGCCCAATTAAATATCTCCTGTAGTTCTGTCCAATAGTCCACCTCCTCGAAAGGCATTCCTTCAACAGGTGCTCCTGTGATAATCAAACCATCAATCTTCTCCTTGCTGAGTTCTTCAAGCGTATGATAGAAACGATTGATATGTTCCGCAGGCGTATGGATGGAAGTATGGCTCTTGAGCTTCATAAAACTGATGTCCAACAATAGCGGACTATTAGAAAGAAGGCGAATGAAATCAGTTTCAGTCGTAATCTTAAATGGCATAAGATTGAGTATGACTATGCGAAGTGGATGATAATCATCCTCCCTTACAAGCCCATCCTCTATGTTGATATGCTCACGCTTTAATATGTCTATGGCTGGAAGTCCATCGGGTAATCTTAATGGCATAAATCCTGTTCTTCTATTAGGAGTTTACCTACTCCTATATCACTTACGAAAAATCAGATACAAAGATAGTGATTAATTACCAATTGAACAAATACATCAGACAAATAAGGGAAACAAGAGAGATTAAATAATATAAAACCACGAATAAAATAGGAAGCAAACGTCCGTATTTATTCACATTTCATAAAGCCTTCTTTAAGTAAAGAAGTCCCCTCTGATTGGAGGGGACTGAGTCTATTACGTTTTAATATGAGCAAACGATACGTATGCCCTACATAAACTTATATCACAAGTTTCGTTTACCAAAGTTTCAGACGTTCATTCTCTGGGATGAAGAGCTTATCGCCCTCCTTCACACCGAACGCCTTATACCACGCATTGATATGAGGAAGAGCGCCATTCACACGCCACTCGCCAAGAGAGTGAGGATCACTCTTCACACGACTACGAATCTCGGCCTCTGTAATATTGTTTGCCCATACACCTGCATAAGCAATAAAGAAACGTTGTTCTGGAGTAAAGCCCATGATAACCTTACCTTTCTTGGCTTCTGGCGTCTTCTCGAAAGCATTGAAAGCCACCTCAAGACCACCATGGTCAGCTAGATTCTCACCTAATGTGAGCTTACCATTCGCATGAAGATCAGGCAAAACCTTAATAGCACTGAAGAAGTCAGCATACTTTCCTGTACGAGCCTCAAAGTTCTTTCCGTCCTCTTCTGTCCACCAGTCTGTCATATTACCATCCTTATCATAATGGCGTCCTTGATCATCAAATCCGTGCGTCATCTCATGTCCAATCACCACACCGATGGCTCCATAATTGAAGGCATCATCGGCCTTAGGGTCAAAGAATGGATACTGAAGAATACCTGCTGGGAAACAAATCTCATTTGTCGTAGGATTATAATAAGCATTCACCGTTTGTGGGGTCATCAACCATTCATCCTTATCAACAGGCTTACCAGCTTTCTCTTGAATAGTCACATTAGCCCAGAACTTACGGCATGCTTGAACGTTATCATAAAAAGACTTTGACGGATCTATTGTAAGTTTACTCAAATCTTTCCACTTGTTAGGATAACCCACCTTCACATAGAAGGTAGAGAGCTTCTCAAGAGCGGCTTTCTTTGTTGGCTCACTCATCCAATCCTGTGCTTTAATACGCTCGGCAAGGCTCACCTGCAAGTTTTTAACTAATTCCTCCATACGTTTCTTACTTGACGCTGGGAAATAACGCTCACAATATATACGTCCGAGTGGCTCGCCCATTTGTTCTTCCACTTGTCGTGTGGCACGTTTCCAACGAGGATAATCCTCCTTGGTTCCACGCATGGTCTTACTAAAGAAGTTGAAATATTCAGCACGTACATTATCGCTCAAACAATTAGCTGATGATAAGATTGCATCCCATTCCATTCGTGCACGGAGTTCATCTGCATTACCAGTAGATGCCAGTTTATCAACGCCAGCGAAGAATGAGGGTTGTCCAACCACCATTGTTTGAATGTCCTTACTCTGTATACCTTCAGCATTTGCCAATGATTCCAGAGGAAGATTAGGATATTTCTCCTTGAACTCATCAAGCGTCATCTTGTTGTAATTTGCCTCAACATCACGTAATTCTGTATTACTTTTTGAAATCAAAGCTAACATTGTTTCATAACGCATAATGGCATCACGACGTGCCTGAGCCTGTGTGTCAGAGAATCCAAAGAGTCGGAACATATTGACAATAAACTGGCGATAAGCATTACGAATCTCGCTCGTGGCTTTATCATTATCCAGATAATATTCCTTCTGACCAAGTGTTAAACCTCCTTGACCAAGATTTAATATGTTCTGTTTAGCATTCTTTTGGTCGGCATCAAAACCATATCCAAAAGGTACACCATATCCAAAAGTGGCATACTTAATCTGAAGATTGCGAAGATCGGTCAACGTTTTTGCATTCTCCATCTCGTCCAACAGAGGTTTAACAGGGCTTACGCCTTCCTTATTACGACGAACCGAATCCATAGCGAGCTTATAGAAATCGCCTAACTTTCTCTCTACCGAACCTTCCTTGCCCTGCTTTTTGAGCAAGTCTGTAAGGATTGTGTTAATCCGCTTGTTATTGTTCTCCTGTAATTGGTCGAACGAACCAAAGCGTGAGAAAGCGCCAGGAAGGGGATTGAGCTTTTGCCATCCACCTGTGGCAAACGTAAAGAAATCATCAGCCGGACGTACCGACTTGTCAAGATTTTCAGCCTTGATACCTGCCTGACCCTGTGCCATAGCAATAAAGGGGACAGATGCAAGGAGCATCATTGGTAAAAGTTTTTTGATACGCATAGTAAAAATATTTTTAATAAAATTAAAGCCTCAGAGTTTCCAACTCTTCCGACAGTATGAGCCATCGTTCATTCTCCTCATCGAGTTCACGCTGAAGACTGGTGTATTCTGTCACAAGCTCCATGTTCGAGGCATTTTCTGGTGTCATCAATAGATCATCCAATTCTTTCTTACGTGCCTCCAACTTGGCAATCTTGCTTTCGGATTCCTCCACAGCACGTTGAGCCTTACGAATCTTCTTCTGTATCTCTTTGCGTTCAGCGTAAGATAAGGACTCACCAGAAGCCTCCGAAAGGGAAGAAGCCTCCCCCGCCCCCTCCGAAAGGAGGGGAGCCCTATTTGCTGAAGATTTGTAATGATCGCCTTGCTTATCCTCCAATGTGCGAATTGGGGCTCTCCCCCTTTCGGGGGAGCTGGAGGGGGCTGGAGGGAGCTGGAGAGGGCTTTTCAACCAATCATATATTCCCCCTAAATGCTCTTTCACCTTACCTCCACCAAACTCATAGACCTTACTTACCAATCCATCGAGGAACTCACGATCGTGACTCACGATAATTGCCGTACCATCAAAGGCTTTGATGGCTTCCTTCAACACTTCCTTTGAGGCGATATCAAGGTGATTGGTAGGCTCATCAAGGATAAGAAGATTCACAGGCTCAAGCAAGAGTTTGATCATCGCCAAGCGTGAACGCTCACCTCCCGAAAGTACTTTGACATACTTCTCCGACGTCTCTCCACCGAACATGAATGCACCGAGCAAGTCGTTTATCCTCAGACGCATATCGCCTGTGGCGACCCTATCAATCGTTTCATAGATCGTAAGGTTCTCATCTAATAATTGTGCCTGATTCTGTGCGAAATAACCGATTTGTACGTTATGACCTATCTTCAGCGTACCATCAAAAGGAATCTCGCCCATAATACACTTCACAAAAGTAGACTTACCTTCACCATTCTTACCGACGAAAGCCACTTTCTCTCCTCGTTTAATAATAAGGTCGACCCCCTCAAACACTGTCTGACCTGGTCCATCACTATGCAATCTATTGGGATAAGTCTTCCCTAAGCCTTCAGCAATGATTGGATAATCTCCACTTCTCAGACAAGGAGGAAACTTCAGACGCATAGCTGAATTATCCACCTCGTCCACTTCTATTGGCACAATCTTCTCCAACTGACGAATGCGTTGTTGAACCTGTACGGCTTTGGTGGCTTGATAACGGAAACGCTCAATAAATGCCTTTGTATCGGCAATCTCCTTCTGTTGGTTCTCATACGCACGAAGCTGTTGTTCACGACGCTCTTTTCTAAGCACGAGATATTCGTCATACTTCACACGATAGTCTTCCACATGCCCACAGGTTATCTCCAGTGTACGATTCGTAACATTATTGACAAATGCTCGGTCGTGGCTCACAAGGACAACCGCCTTGGCACTCTGTGCAAGGAATTGTTCCAACCATTGGATAGACTCGATATCAAGGTGGTTCGTTGGCTCATCCAGTAGGAGTACGTCTGGACGACGGAGAAGAATCTTCGCCAATTCAATACGCATACGCCATCCACCAGAGAACTCACGTGTAGGACGATCAAAATCATCACGTGTAAAACCTAAACCTGTCAAAGTGCGTTCAATCTCTGCCTCATAATTCTCGCCTCCCATCATCATATAGCGTTCGTGCTCAGTCGTAAAGCGTTCAACGAGTTCGGCATAGCTATCACTCTCATAGTCAGTACGCTCGGCCATCTCCTGCTCCATCTTCTTGAGCTTCTCCTCCATCTTTGTCTTATCAGCGAAAGCCTTACGTGTCTCCTCCTTCACCGTTGTATCGTCAGAAAGTTTCATCACCTGTGGCAGGTATCCAATCGTCAAATCATTGGGTACTGATACAGCACCACTTGTTGGTTTCTGAAGACCACACAAGATTTTCAACATCGTCGATTTTCCAGCACCATTCTTTCCAACTAAGGCTATCCTATCTCGTTCATTGATGACGAATGAAACATCCTTAAACAAGGGCTTCACGCCAAATTCCACCGTCAGTCCGTCTATTGATATCATTTCTAATCTCTTTCCTAAATGTTCTTTGCAAAGATAATATATATTTCTGAGAACTAAAAATGCAAGATGACAAAACATTGCATTCTATCTACATACAAGGAATAATATTAAAGGGTATTTCTTCCAATCAAAGAGAGACTTTCCTTGTAATCAAAAGAGGCTTAATACCATTTAATTAGAGTATGAAATACTATCGGAAAACATCATACAATGAATATAGATTACAACATATTATTTCAAATGAAAGCACTGAATAAGTATCAGACTGTTTTCTCTCCATATTAACGTATTTTATCTCCACTCAGAACACACTGAATTGTAAGCCTTTCTCCGTACTGATAAACTCTGGGGCGTATGCACATTGAGCCGTGATGGTGCCCGTCGTATAAGTTCCTGAACGATCAAGATAATACTCCTGTTCTATTACATGCACGCCCTTGGGTAACATTCCGATAAACAAGTTAGTGCAATTATCTTTGACATCTAAATAATAAGAACAATCTCTACCATAACGATACCCACTCGTCTTATCAACAGGTTCCATACAAGCGGCACGCTTATCAATAATTTGTACAAAATCGAGATCTCGCGTACTAGTAAGCGTTATGCGCACTTTTACATGACTCCCCACCTGTAAAGCCCCAGCTTGTAAGGGGATGATTTCTCGCTTGACCTGCAATTCGCCCTTCGGGGCTTTTATGTCCTTGACGGATTGAATGGATTGAAAATAAAGGGCTCCAAAGCTGATATGAGTAGGTGAAACAGATTGAGAATCAGACGCTAATTCTGTTCCATTATATTTATCATTCAACCATAATCGTCCCTCACCTGACAAAGAAATATCTCTTATTCCGTTCAATTTATCAGCACTGAAAATATGCGTTTCTGTATCTCTAAACGTAGGAGCATCTGTAAGAGATTTTCCATTCAAGAAGGCGTAGATTGCATTCGCACTATTGATGGTCGTCAACCAGTATTGTGTGCGCTTTTCCTGCAAGAGCCATTGTTTCATTTGGGCAATCGTAAGACGATCTTCTGGCGTTATCATTTGTAGGGCTTCAAGAGCCGACACGTGGGACGGAATCTTGTAATCAAGCCATGAATACCCAGCACGCTGACTATCATAATAACGTCCTTTGAGTTGGTCATAAACCGTGTATTGCTTCAACGTCTCTACAAGCTGGCGGGCTTCTTTTTGCTCACCATAGTGATAAAGAAGGATGGCTGATTGTGCCAACGAATAGATATCATACGTGGAGACGTTTTTCTTTAAACTCCGTATAAGTTTTTTACTGTGTTTTGTGAGCGTCTCCTTTGAGCCACGCCCATCTAATGCACGTAGGTAAAGTTCCTCTAAGTCGGTCTTCCCCTGTCCTAAATAATGAAAACCTTTCTCCATCATCTCATCAATAGTTCGCTGGTGCCCAATCATAGCGTTAAGGCGAACAAGAAGTTCCATGACGGTCTCAGTGACCCACCGATTACCCGACATTCCCTTAAACCAAGCCCATGAGCCATCTGATTGTTGGAGTTCACGCAATCGTTCTGTCAAGTCTTTCTCATATTCCGATAGCTTTGATTCGTTTAGGAAATCAACTAAAGCCAACTTCTGTTCGGTTTCTTTTTTTGCCGTCAAAGTCCACGGAGTTTCTTGTAAAGACAGGGATTTTAATTCTTCATTTTTTTCAAGATTTGATATAAGATGTTTTCTTTCCACACTATCGCTCACCTCAAACAAACTTGGATGAGCCTTTGCCAATTCATGCCCCAGCCTTGTCGTATAATACGCCATAGCCTGACAAATCGCACATCCATCCACAGGGTGAGTGTAAGCGTGTAAGGCATCAATAATCATTGTCTCGGGATGCTTTGTATATTCCACCCGCAAACAAGGATAGATACCCTTATGCTCACTATTTGTCGGGAAGAGCTGATGGGGGTGGAGTGTCAGTTTTTCATTACCAACAAGTGTAAAAGGAATTGCTTGTGTAATGAGTTCTTTATTATCTAACACAGGGAGATAATGCTGTTCGCCATCACTCATTTTTCCATCCGTCACAATCACTTTACAAACGAGCAAGGAGGGCGTATTATTCATTGCTGGGATATAAGAAAAACTTACCACCTGCGTACTATCACTCTTCAGTTGGAAGGCTTGTGTCTCTGAATAGATGACCTTCTCATTCTCTGCATTGAGGAGGAGGAGGGTGGCTTTTCCATCTATATTTTTATCTGACACGTTAAATATTTTCGCACTCATACTTGCCTTATCTCCTATTCGAATGAATCGAGGGAGGTTAGTTTGAACCATCAGGTGTTTACGAGCCAATATTGCTGAGCGAATCAATCCATACTTCATGTCTTGGGTATGTGCCAAGCCCATGAATTGCCAAGAGGTAACACTCTCTGGTAAGGTGAAATTGAGCGTGAAATTCCCCTCTGTATCGCTCATCAAATTAGGATAGAAGAAGGCTAGTTCCGTAAAATTCTTTCTTATCGGAAGGTTGGTCAAATGTTGTAATTCTTCAGGGGAAAGAGTCAAAGTAGAGCTTGTCCTTTCTTCTGGGATATATATAGGAGAAATGGGGGCACGTGAGCCATAAAGGGAGGAAACATTCTTTATAACAGTCACACTTCCTGTAAGAGATTCTTTCTTCACAGAGCTATAACCTCTAACAACTACCTCCTGGAGTTGGTCACTGTTTTCTTTCATGGTCATATCCAATCGTGAACCATAGACCTTGCGCACAACACTCTGCATACCAATGTATGAGAACTGAAGCGTCTCGCCATAGTGCACCTTCAATCGGTAATGCCCGTCAATGTCGGTCACAGTGCCTAATCCATTTCGCTCGCATGACATGACAGTCGCCCCTATGATGGGTTCTCCATCTTCACCAACAACCTTACCTTCAACGATAATTTTTGCACCTCCAGCCAGTCCCATATCTAAGGAAGGATAATTGTAAGTGATTGAGGGTGAGTGAGAATAAGTGCTCATATAATAGGATAATAGCTTGTCCATTCCTAACCATTCGGCACGAACCTCGGTGAGTCGATCACCCAATGAAAACTTCCATTGATTCTCGGCAATCCTATCTAAAGCCCTGTCATAAAGTGTCGCCATTAACTGGGCACGCACAGGGTGACCATCGGGGGTAGAAACTTTCAGCGTCCATGTTTCTTTATCTCCTGGCACGAGTCTATCACGGAAAGTGGTCCATGAGAGATTCAAATTTTTATCATCGAGCCGACGATTAATCGTTTGATAAAAACTAAGGAATTGACCCTCTACATAGTAAGCATAACAAATGGTCATACCATCTCCATATTCTGGACGATAATTAAATGTGCGACTGACGATGGTATCGCTCAATTCTAAGGTTCCATTTTCTAATGTTTTTTCAGGGGTAAAGATGGAATAAAGCACGTGGATATTTCTCTTGCTCGTGCCGACATAAACTTTTACAGAAGAATTATCACCTTCTCCAAAATCAGAGCCTGTGGCATAGAACCACCCATTCATCTCTTCACACGGACGCTTATCATTTTCATCAAAGAGAATGAACGAATAACGAGCCGTATCACCTTCACAAGTCGCTATGAGCTCATTCCGACCTTTCTTTACATTTGCAGGCAAAGGTAGGGTGATAACACCGACAGAATGATTATCAGATTTGTCCGAAGGTTTCAATGTATATGTATCACTGGTCTCACAAGATTGAACATCACTTTCATAGCCTTTCAACCAATACTTAACTCGACCTTTCTGTAATACTCCACACCTGTTTGTAAGTAAGAAACAGAGTTGGGGCAAGTGATGAAGTTCTACTCGATAATCGCCATCTGATTGAATCGTAAGATGAGCCCGTTTGTCATCGGTATAGACGGTGTAATTAAACGTCTGTTGTTCACCAGTTCCATCAGTAATCGTACCATTGATTGAGAAGAAATTACGTGACACACCTGTTCTTACTGAACTATCGAGTTTCATTGGAATCAAGAATTGCCCTCTGTTATCAGTAAAGAGTGTATCTGGCTTTGTATTAGATAGATAGGTTCTATTTACAACCACCCTCGCACGTCTTACAGGTTCGCCCATCAGGTTTTGAGCCTTACCTTCTAGCGTGATACTATCGCCTAAAGCATAGCGCATTGTTGGTTTGGAAATTTCAATGGTGAATGTGGGGCGTTTGTATTCTTCCACACGAAAGGAAGCCACATTCCACCCTTCCCCTATCGTATAAGCACCATTGAGCGTTTTATTAGGTAAGGTGAAGGAGGTGTGTGCCGTGCCATAATCATCCGTAAAAATACTGACAGAATCAAGAATTTCTCCTTGTGGATTACGCAAGTATAGTTTTGTAAGTGCATTACTCCAAGCCTTTGTTTTTGTATGATTTATTTGATGACGTATAACCCCCACGTGGACAATCTGACCAGGTCGATAGACTCCTCTGTCAAGAAAAATATTCATGCGGGTGGTATCTGCTTTGTCAAGATCATAATCACTCAATCGGTCCACATCAATGGGAGGAAGGTGAGAGCCTTCTGGCGTAATAACATATAAGGAGGTGGAATCTTCATAATCATAGAGACGTAATTCGCCCTGACCATTTACGGCTATCGGTTTACCCTTATCCAACTGGATAGAAGCATTGTGAATGGGCTGATTGTCTTTTGCTCGCACGATTGCCAAACGAAGTGTATCACCAGCTTGTGGAAGGCTCATCAATCGAATGTCACTAACGAAGAACATTGTTCGCTCACCTATCGTCTTAGGATCAGTCTTCAATTCAAGAAGATACATACCAGCCTTGAGTTTTGGTAATTTAATTTCGTCTCGATACTGACGTAAACGATTGGTATTTGTCAAATTATATGTTTGTGAAAAGCATTTCCTACTATGTATCGTTTCATTCTCCACCATATCGTCTATATCATTGTCTTCCCAATTAAGATTCTTCTCTTTAATTTTTCTTACAACTACCTTTACATTGTTTACATTCTTATACGCCAACGTAAGCGTTCTCTCTTCATCAGTAGACCAAAGAGAACGCTCTTGGGCAAGAGATAGAGAGGAACGTGTCATGTCAGATACCATTTGTCGAAGAATATTGACACGAGGATAAGAAGTCCACTGACGAATGGCTCGCTCGGCATTAGCCAGTAAAACACTATCATTCACAAGTCCGTATTCTCGCTGGAGCTGACAATAGAGGATTGACGCCTCAGCCCCCTCCTTAATATCATGATAAGCTTGTGCAAGAGAATCTAACTGGTGAAGATAATTTGACTTTAAAAGACTGGCTTTATCCGTTGGCGCATTTTGTTTTAACATCTCTAGGGATGTAAAGAAGGTGGCTGGTCGATTACCTACACGCGAATAATAAGAATTGAGCGTGGAGAAATCACCCAAAGTATAGCCTATTATATGCAAGAGATCATAATGAAAATACTTGTCAATCGTATTCCCCTTTGTTTTCACACGTGTGTGCGCCAAGAGTTCAGGATGAGCCAAAGCGAGTTGAGCATACGCTTGTCCATCAGGGCTATCACTTTGCCCCAATGCACAAAGTAATGTACTATAAATGGAGGAGAGCACAGGCTCATTTCTACGCACAAGTGCTTCACGTTTTTTCAATCGTTCGGCATAAGGCAAGAGACTATCTGGAGCCCAATTCATCGTCACCATACGGCGTTCAACGCCAGCATTCAGAAGGATGTCATATCGTTTTTCTTGTTCAGCTTTTAGCATTAAATCGTCATACGCTCGTATTGCATCCTGTGGTTTACTTTGTGCAATACTTTGCGCATTATTCCACATTTGTTCAATCTTCTGTGCTCTTAGACCGAGAGAAGAGAACATCAAAAGGGGTATCAATAAGCTTATAATCCTTCTCATCTTATGGTTATTTGAGTAAATAAAATTTCAAAATAAGATTACTTAGACAGAATGACGTTTTTAGACAGAATGACAAAAGAACATATTGTTATGACAGATTATAATTTTAGACAAAATGATGTTTTTAGACAGAATGACAAAAGAACATATTGTTATGACAGATTTTGAAAACACAAGACTTGGAGCATTGAACTTTAAAGGTCAATGATTCAATACACAAAGGTAATTGATACAATGCTCAAAGATCAATGATACAATACCTAAAAAGCAATGACACAATGCTTTAAAAGCAATGTTCCAAGTTCAATGCTTAAAAGGTCAAAGCTCAATGGTCTATTGCTCGTATTTCAATAGATATGCGATGTTAGCCTTCTCAAACTTATTCAATTCTCGTGGACTAACCTCATTCTTCGTTGGTCGATACCATGATTGAGAAAGGAAATATCTACGAAGACGAGCGTCTTGGAATCGACGACCATGACGCGCATAAATAGAGTTCTTCAAAACTCTTATCTGACCACGATCAAGATATGCGATGTCGTTATAAGTAACATAACGTAAAGACAAGTAATCGTATTGCGTTCCCCAAACAACACCTGGTTGATAATTACGATAGGTTGTTGTGCGTCTTGGAATAGATGGTATCTGAGCCATTGCGCTTAATGATAACAAACAGAAGGATACCATGAAGAATACTTTTCTAAATAATTTTGCTTTCATAATTACGTTTATTTTGATGACTGCACAAATATAAATATTTTATTTGAAAATAACAAGTAAACGAGTGAATAAGTAAACGAGTAGACAAGTGAGCGAGTTAACAACTCGAATACTTGTTTACTTGCATTATTAATCGTATCTTTGCGGATATAAACACCTAACACCTATGTAAAATGAAACAGAACTTAAAGAATGTGATGATTGCCGTAGGGCTTGTTTGTACGGCTCTTACAGGGCAAGCACAAACGTCGAAGGCGCATAGTGCACAGATTGTTAGTAATTCACTTATGAAACAGAGTACATTACCTTTCAATGCCCCTGATTTCAGTAAAATCAAGGGGAATGATTATCTTCCAGCTATTCGCACGGCGATTGATGAACAGAGGGCTGAGATAAAAAAAATTACAGATAATAAGCAAAAGCCAACCTTCACTAACACCATATTGGCTTATGAACGGAGTGGAAAAAACCTAGAGCGTATATCAAATATTTTCTATGCATTGGTGTCAGCTGATAAGACACCCGAAATAGAAAAAGCGCAAGGAACTATCGTTCCATTGATGACCGACTTTGAGAATGAGATTAAATTTAATCAGAAGTTCTTTCAACGTGTGAAATATGTTTACGACCATGAGTACACAAAGCTCACGGGAGAAGACAAGAAACTACTGGAAGAGGTTTATAAAAGTTTTACTCATGCTGGGGCTTTACTTCCAAAAGAGAAGATGGCTCGTATGCAGGAGATTAATAAGGAGTTAGCCACACTCCAACAAGAGTTTGGTGATATGTTACCCAAAGCTGGAAACGAGGCCACTGTATGGGTCAACGATATCAAAGAGCTATCAGGATTGAGCGAGGCTGATATTGCCCAATGCAAGAAGGATGCAGAGAGTCGTGGAGGGAAAGCGCCTTATTGTATTGTAATTACAAATACCACCCAACAACCAATCCTTGCTAGTCTTGATAATCGTAATCTGCGTGAGCGTGTTTATAATGCGTCTATCCATCGCACGGATGGCACAGGGGCTTACAACACATTCCCTATCATTGTAAAGATTGCTCGCTTGCGTGCAGAGAAGGCTCAACTAATGGGTTATAAGAATTATGCATCTTATTCGTTGGAGAATACGATGGCGAAAAATACAGACAATGTATATGCTTTTCTCCGTCAGATGATTGAGGCTTATCAACCAAAGTCAGAGGCGCAAACAAAGGCGATTGAAGAGTATATGAATAGACAAGTGAACAAGTTGACAAGTGAGCAAGTCAATGCAAGTAACTCGTCAACCTGTCAACCTATCAACTCATCAACTTCTCTCCAACCTTACGACCGCTTCTATTATTCGGCAAAGATGAAGAAGGACCAGTATAGCTTTTCAGATGATGACGTGAAGCCTTACTTCAACCTTGATTCAGTGCTTGTGAATGGTATCTTCTATGCCGCTCATCGTGTCTATGGTCTTAGCTTCCGTGAGCGTAAAGATATCCCTACTTATAACAAGGATATGAAAGTGTTTGACGTGCTTGATGCTGATGGTAAGCAATTAGCTTTATTCTATTGCGATTACTTCCGTCGTCCAACAAAACGAGGTGGTGCATGGATGAGTGCTTTCCTCAAACAAAGTTCAGATAGAAATCAAAAACCATTAATTTATAATGTATGTAACTTTGCGAAAGCACCTGAGGGTCAACCAACGCTTTTAACGTGGGATGAGACTCAAACAATGTTCCACGAATTTGGACACGCTTTGCATGGTATGCTTTCTAATTGTAAATATAATACATTGAGTGGTACTGCCGTGTCACGTGATTTCGTTGAAATGCCATCACAATTCAATGAGTCGTTCGCCAGCATTCCAGAAGTATTCAATCACTATGCACGTCATTACAAAACCAACGAACCAATGCCTGATGCTTTGCGTGAGAAGATGCTCGGTTCACTCAATTTCCTTTCAGCTTATTCGTTGGGTGAGAATCTTGCAGCTACTTGCTTAGACATGGCTTGGCATTGCCTCTCATCTTCTGAAGTGCCGACGGCTCAAGAAGCACCAGAATTTGAAAAGAAAGTATTGTCAGAGATTGGTCTACTGAACAATCAAATTCCACCACGCTATTCCACTTCTTACTTCAACCATATCTGGGGTGGAGGCTATGCGGCTGGTTATTATAGCTATCTATGGAGTGAGGTATTAGCAGTAAATATTGCTGACTATTTTGCTGAACATGGAGCATTAACACGCAAGGTGGGTGACGACTTCCGACAGAAGATTCTCTCACGTGGAAACACTCGAGATCTAATGACAATCTTCTCCGATTTTACAGGTTTGAAAGCACCTAATACAAAGGCTTTATTGAAGGCAAGGGGGATGTAAAAGTCTCCCTCAACCGCCTCCATCAGTAATGCTGTGTTATCGAAGTCGATAAGCGTCGCAAATGCGTGGGATTGAGCATGAAGAATATTAAACAATAGAATATGAATCAAACAAAGAAAATCCTTGCCTACTTAGGTTGTATCGCGTTTACCATCTTGGGCGTATGGCTTCTTACCATAGATGACACCACAACAATGTATTCCCTTTGGAAACTAAGAGTTGCTGGCATCCTCTCCATCATCTTCTTTGGTGGTGTCGGTTTGTTTATGGCTTATAAAAAGGTAAAACTTCTCATAAACCATAAGAAAGAAATAGAATTTACCGATAGAGGTATCTCTATCTGGGGAGCTGAGGAAATATTATGGAACGAGATTGCCGACTTCTCCCTAATACGTTTTAAAGGTAACAGGTTGATAACCATTCAAATGAAAGACCCTGAAAAGGTTATCGCAAACGAATCTTCATGGATAAAACGCAAGACTATGGAGTATAAACTCAAGACTATCAACGCCCTCTACTCCTTCCCTGCCTATATGATGGATGGGCGAGCTGAAGAAGCACTTGCATTATGCAAACAGAAGTTGGCAAAACATAATTAATACCCACCTCCTACTCCTCCCGAAGGGAGGAGGGGTGATTACTCCTATCTGCTAAAAGACAATATCCACTTCACTATTCAAGCCCTCCTCCCTTCGGGAGGAGCTGGAGGTGGGTATTAGAGGGGAATACTCTCTTATCCCTTTAATATAATCAATAAATCTTATGGGAATGCTTTTTGTTCTTATTTTATGGGCAATCGTTCTTATAGTCCTATCTCTCATATTAGGACTGATAACGTTACCTTTCTCTTACTTCCTTTGCAAAAGGCAAAGGAAGAGGAAGATGGTTCTATCATTCCTCACACCAGGAGTATTTATTGGGGTATACGCTGTAAGTAGTTTTGTGTGTATGATTATCATTGCTATCATTCTTGGTTCTGACATTGGTATCGGTGATAGTTGGTCTATCCCACTAAAGAATGGTTATGAACTTACCTCAGTTGATACGCCCGAATATGCTAACATCAATCGCAGAAACGATCCGTTGCAAGAAAACCTTATTGATGGGATTACACATATACAAGTGGTTGGAGACTCTGTCATAGGAAAAGGGGCTGATGGAAACTACTTCATCTTCAACCTACAAAATGGTGACAAGGAAGACAACCTAAGCTATCAAAATCTCACAATAAAAATGAAATCAAGACCCATTACACTCGTTGATAATGATACCTACTATTGGGAACAACGCAAAGTACCCTATATAATTGCGGGCATCTTTTGCCTTCTTATAACCATTTTAGCAATAAAAACTCTTTGGCGAATAGGTCTAATTTACTAAGCTTTTATTTCATATATGTAACTTACCATTATTCCAACCCAAACCCTAAGACACATCAAAAAAACTACACAAAATGTATCTATCTAGCCCTCCTCCCTTCGGGAGGAGCTGGAGGTGGGTATTAGATCCTTATCATTCACTACATCTAAATCAAAAGAATATGAGCGACAATCTCTTACTTTATATCAGCTCTATTATCTGCGCACTCCTCACTATCTATCAGATATTCAATCGCCAGAAAAGAGCAGGTATCTTATCAGCTATTGTATTATTAGGTTACTCCCTCCCACTCTATTACCTCTTCTTCTTTCGTTCAGAACATGGGGCAGGTCTCACATGGTGGTTTTATCTCCTTGTGCTAAACCTCATATACATTCTCTCAACAGCGATACACCTTATTTTTAAGCGTATCAAGGGGAGATAAACTAAAATACAATATAAGGTTATTTATCCAAACAAATCTGAATGAGTACCAGTATCAATCAGCTGTAAGATTAGTTTATCATCATCTTGAAACCATATCAATAACCAATCAGGTTGTAAGTGACATTCCCAAAGCCCACGATACTTCCCCGATAACTTATGAGGCTTATAGTTTTGAGGGAGACTACCTTTCTCTACTAATATACGAAGAGCTGCCTCAAACACATGAGAATCCAATCCTCTTTTAAGACATTTTTTAAAAGAGCGTTTAAAGCTATTTGTATATTCAATTTTGTACATATAGCTTACTATCTCATCAATTGAGACATAAGTTCATCAACATCTTTAGCATGATGAAGATGTCCAGCCTTTAGATCTTCGATACTCTTATCAAGCCCATTCATTTCCTCTCGTTCAAAAGACCAACCCATTCGTTGAGCAAGTTCTTTTAAAAACCTAAGGTCAGAACTATTTGGAAGTCGAAGTCTTACAACCTCTGGATGTATTACAGACGTATTCATATCTAATTTATCCATTACGTGACAAATATACGATTTTAATATGATATTAACAAACATATAAAGTAAAAAACATCTATAAAAAAAGAGGATTCCTCCGCAGAAGAATCCTCATAATCTTTAGAAGTCACCAACCTCCCTATCCAATCCCTGCCTTAGCAAAGACTTAGAGGTGGGCTCTATTCTTTCCCTCCTTGAAAAAGCCAGACAAATAAATAGGAGTAAGCAATAACTCTCCCACTTCAGTATCTAGCCCTCCTCCCTTCGGGAGGAGCTGGAGGTGGGTCTTACTTTACCTTGTCAACAATAGCCTTAAAAGCTTCCTGATTGTTAACAGCGAGGTCAGCGAGCACCTTACGGTTGATCTCGATACCAGCCTTGTGCAATGCACCCATCAACTGGCTGTAGCTCATATCATAAAGACGAGCAGCAGCGTTGATACGCTGAATCCACAATGCGCGGAAGTTACGCTTCTTGTTACGACGGTCACGATAAGCATAAGTCAAACCCTTCTCATAGGTATTCTTTGCTACCGTCCAAACATTTTTACGGGCACCATAGTAACCCTTAGTCTGCTTCAGAATTCTTGTTCTCTTTGCTTTTGAAGCAACATGATTGACTGATCTTGGCATAGTTTTTCTTTCCTTTTAATTTGTTTGACTAATGAATTAACGAAGTCTGAGCAAGTCGCGTACCTGCTTCAAGTTTGTACCATCCACGAGCGTCTGGTGAACAAGATTTCTCTTCTGTTTCTTTGTCTTCTTAGTCAGAATGTGACTGTGGTAAGCGTGATGACGTTTAATCTTACCAGTACCGGTGAACGTGAATCTCTTCTTTGCGCCGGAATTTGTCTTCTGTTTTGGCATTTTTGTAAAATTTAAAATTGTTATTTATATTCATCTGTGGCAACGTATATACCAGGACGTTACGCACAGGTTGCCCATGTCGCCCCTCATAACGAGGAGACACCCAACGGGCGTTAGTCAATATTCAGTTTCTTCAATGCGTCAGCACCATTCTTAGCGTTGGCAAACAAACCGCCATCCGTCTTTGGCTCCTCGCTGACGCCCTCAGCACCTGCCTTTGCACCAGCCTCAGCCTCCTCACGGTCGCGCTTCTGCTGACTCTTCTTGGCAACACCTGCCTTCTTAGGTGCAAGATAGAGGAACATCTTCTTGCCTTCGAGTTTCGGAAGCTGCTCTACCTTTGCAAGCTCCTCAAGATCGTTAGCAAAACGAAGCAATAACACCTCGCCCTGCTCCTTAAACAGAATCGAACGACCACGGAAGAACACGTATGCGCGTACCTTATTACCTGCATTGAGGAACTCCTGCGCATGCTTGAGCTTAAACTTATAGTCGTGCTCATCCGTCTGAGGACCAAAACGAATCTCCTTCACCTCCTGCTTTACCTGCTTCTGCTTCATCTCCTTCTGATGCTTCTTCTGCTGGTAGAGGAACTTAGAATAGTCGATGATACGACAAACCGGTGGCTGTGCGTTAGGAGAAATCTCCACAAGGTCAACTCCCTCTTTCTGAGCCAATTCCAACGCTTTTCGCGTAGGCATAACCTCAGCTCCATCATCACTTACCACACGTACTTCCCGAACGCGAATCTGCTCGTTCACGCGGTACTTCATTTTCATTTTGTCATTCTTCATTCAACTATTTTAAAGTGTCTAAATTCGCTAAACGCGTGCAAAGTTACTATTTTCCAAACGATTATCCAAGCATTTTTACTTATATTTTTCACAGATAAGGATAAAAAAAGCCCCACCCGACCTCTACAGCCCCACCCGACCTCCCCGAAAGGGGAGGAGGCAAATTTGCAAGTATTTTGCTGAGACTATCAGAGAAAAAACAAGATTTCTTAATCCCCTCGTGTGCGCATAGGCTCCTCCCCTCCCTTCGGAGGGGTCGGGGGAGGCTTCTACAAACAGCTCGACATACCCAGCGTTGTAGCAATGGCTGTGAGCACAGAGATAATCACATTAAGAATTGTTTTCCACTTTTCGTTTTTCATACTTTTGATCTTTTGAATTTATTAATTTTTGAACTTTGAATTATGAACTTTGAACTTTAGGGGTATCCCGCTATTCACTCCCCTCTCCACTCGGAGAGGGGTTGGGGGTGAGGCTGGTTGTGGGGCTTCCCTATCATCCAACCACAGGACCCTCAGGCTGTTCGCCCCCTTCTGAATGCGTGTTATTCTTCTCCACCTTCTTGTCCCCCTTCTTGCTCTCCTTGATGGACTTATCGTACTTATCGTACTCACGCAGGTGAACAGATTGCTTCAAACGAGCCGCCATCAACGAACCAGATGCCCTTGCACGCAAGTGAGGTTTGTAAATATGCTTCGCAGGATTGAAGTCCGCCAACTTCTCCGCACCCTGACTGCGAATACCCGCTGAGAAGATAGCCAAGTCTGGGATTTTCACTGCCACACCCTCCAGTACCAACTCACGGATGCAAGCCACCATATCGGTCAGCACACCAGCGATAGCACCCTTAGAATAAGGCGTGTTATGGGCAGACATATACTCCGCCAACTTCTCCAAATCGTAGGTCTGAACGACCACCGAACGCGCATACCAATATCCCTTACGCTTACTGGTCTTGCGATTGTCTTGATAAACTTTGTAATGAATCATAATGTATTAACTTTGAGGTTTGAACTTTGAACTTTATGATTAGCACTACGAATGACACTAATAACACGAATCATTATTGCTAATTAATTTGTGCAATTCGCGTAATTCGTAGTTAACTTTGAGGTTTGAATTTTAGACTTAGAATTATGTTTGACCTTACTAACGTTAATCTTTAACGCTAAGAACGCTAATCTCCAAGCATAAGAGCACTAACTTCTAAACATCTTGGGGCTTATCTTTTTATTCACTCCCCTCTCCATTACTTCCCTTCGGTCAGTGACCGTTGGTTCGGGGAGATCGGGTGGGCTTTCTGTTCTCTGTTTGCAAAGGTAAGCAACTTTATTCAGAAAGCAATCGTTTTTTGGGGTACTGGAGTAACAAGTTCCGCAAATGCCTTTGTAACTATCTGTTTTACAGAGAGATAAGCAAAAATAGAGAAACCCCTACAGCCTCCCCCGACCCCTCCGAAGGGAGGGGAGTGCCTATGCGCACACGAGGGATAGGGCTGGGCTCTTTATCTGATAGTTTTCTGCAAAATACTTGCGAACTTGCACATCCCCTCCTTTCGGAGGGGCTTGGGGAGGCTGTAGGGTGGGGCTTTTATTCCCAATCACACAATCACAATCACAAAATCACAAAAAGGATTTTCAATGTGTAAAAAAAGGGTTCTTATATAATATAATACCTTATTAATAAATAATAATATATAATGATACATTATTTACATAAAAGAAAAGCATAATACTACCATAATTGATTTTGTGATTTTGTGATTGTGATTTTGTGATTATTAGCTTTTCAATTACATGACTTTTAATTGCACAACTTTCTGATTATGCGACCTAACATTTTGCCTTCAATTATTTGTTAATTATAAATATTTTTCGTAAATTTGCAAGAGCAATCCTAAAAGCTCATTAGCAAGGCAAAATGTTTCTCCTGCGTTTATGGCTTACAGAACTGTGAAAAAACTATTATCAGACAAAAACAATCTCTTTACCAAAAAAAATATAACAAAAACAATCTGCACAATGATAAGATTCTCACTTTATAACTACATGTTTGAGAAGTGCGCCGAAGACGACTTCTTCTACGACGAAGAGCGCCAGCAAGAAGTTGAGAGGAATTTCATCCACCGACAAAAATGCTTTGACGATGTGTTTATTGATGATTTCAATAACGAAAAACGCATTAACTTCACCAACGCACGAGGCACGCAGTATCTTCATCGTTTCCTCTTAGCACCTTACAGAGAAGAAGGCGTTTACATACTGATGATTCTCAACAACTGCCGAGGAACACGACACGACGAACAACTCAATTCGATCCCCTTTGATGACTATCGACGTTGCATAATTATTATTGACAATCGACCTGGCGTGCAGCTCCTCGCTATAGAGAACTCAACAACAGCATTTCGAACGATGAAATCGGTGGAAAATATCCTTGAAAAAACATTCTCAAGAATCATGGCACAACGATTCTCTCTAAAAGTAAGTATCAGAAATCTATACAATTCATCCTGCTTCTGGGAGATTGTTAACGATCGAAACCGCTACCCCAGAGGCTTCCGAAAAGTGGAATTTACATGGCCCAAACCTAACCTCGAGCGACTCGCAAAGCGTTTCGAGTTTATCCAAGGAATCCGCAAAGACACGAACGCAGGAGTGAAACTTGTCACCGATGCTGGCGCAGGCAACGCTGTGCATTTGAATGCGAAAGACAAATGGACAAGAGATGTTGTCGAGGTAGCAAGCGATATTGGTGGAGACGCATCTATCAGTCTGACACCCAACGGCAGTAGAAAAAAGATTAACGTCGGGAAAGATAACTACAGATACATCAACTTCGAGGATGCAACCTTCAGCAATATGAGTCTCGACAACCCAGAACTCTATCCAAAAGAGCATCTTAAAGCATTGATAAATAAAATTGAAAAAGACTTACAGGAATATGGAGATTCTGACAGACTATGACAATGAGGTCTACAAGACGCAGGTAATGAACTCACCAGAGGGTTCGCTCTTTAAACAATGGGCATCGCCACTCAACCGCCTGCAAAGAGAGAAGGGAGAAATCTCTGTGATGGACATCTGGCAAACGAGTACACAATGCATTGAAAAACTCTACCAAGCAGGGGGAAATAAAATTGACGAAATCCCCTTTATCTACACCTCATTAATCAAAGAGTGTAGCATTATCAAGCAGGGAAGAAACACCATCAATCGCACAAGAGCTGAAGCTGAAGCGTCAGCACAACTCATTATGACCGTAACAGCCACAAGAAGTCTGAATTATATTCAACCTGGACACGAGGAGGATCCTGTAAGTGAGAACGATGGTGTCGTACTGAAAATAATGAACGAAATAGGGAAACCCGCTTTCGATAAGTATGCTGAACTCTTCTTCTCTCAGAAGACTAACATTTATGGTGAGAAGATTGTCATTGACAGCTATAACCCCTTCACCGCAAAAGATGCAAACACCACCCCCACCCTACAGAAGGAGGCACGCAGAAAGAAAATCCTAACAACTCTCTTTGATAAGACAAGGGGCTTAGAACAGCTCTTTGGCAGCTCCGACTACGAAAATCTAAAGCAATGCTTTGAAAACATCTGCAACGACGACACCCTCCTCCCCCGCTTCGAGATGACAATGCCCAACGCCAACCCGTGGGGAATAAACAAGAAGATGGCACTCAACATCATCGCCATCTTCGTAAAGCTCCGAAACCTTACCCACATCACCATGAACGCCATCAACAAAGCCATCGGCGGAGGCAACAACAGCCCTTACCTCACTCACCACCGCCCTTACAACGACAACCGCACCGCTTTCGGCATCACCACCGACAACTATAATGCCATCGTCAGAATCATTGAGGGGGTGTAAAGCTGCACCACACCACTACTAAATAATTTTTTTCAAACAGATACTAAAAAACAAAGTAAGATTTTGATTTTATTGAAACAAGAAACATCAAAAGATCTACCTTGCTTGTAGAACATCTAATAACTTTTTAGCACACAGAGACATCCTAATTTTCTGCCTCTAAGTTTTGCTGCAAGAAACTTAAACAGGGTAAAAACACCTTATAGAAAAGCAAAAATTGAATCATTACCTTTACAGTCAAAAAAGAAAACTACTCTAAGTTTTGCTACGGAACGAAAGGAGAATTTGCAGAGTGTTAAACAGACCTGTCACAGAGATACAAGGTCTATGGAAAAAGAGTGTATATCGATTGCATGGAGTAATAAAGCAGACTCAGCTACCCCAGTGAAAATATTAGGTGCCAAGTAATCAGTTTTCTCAGATTTAATTTGTATCTTTGTAACATCAATCGTCGATTCTACTACTTGGATTTTTGATACATTTAGATATGTACTATACAATAATTTTGACAGTTACCAGTGAATCAAGGCTTTACAAGTTGAGTAAATCGCGTATTGTGAAATAAGAAAGCATCACAGAAATAATATATCTGACACAAACATTTAAATAAGGACACATCGCTTCTTTTGGCGATTAAATCGTATGCGTTAAAGACATAGAGAATTATGAAGAAAAAACTTATTATAGACAATATTGGTCCTATAGATCATGTTGAACTTGACTTGAAACGTGTTAATGTGATTATCGGTCCTCAAAGTGCAGGAAAAAGCTGCATTTTGAAGATTGCATGTTTCTGCGCATGGGCTGAAAAGAGAATACAGCTGGAACAAGACGACAATAGTTTTAAAGATTCCGCTTTTATAAAAAGCAATTTAATCAACTTCCACAAACTTGGAGGATTCTTTGTCACGGGAAATGGTGCTAAGTTCAGATATGAAACTAATCATCTGTGGATTCAGTACGAATTTGACAAGGATGAAGCAGCCTTTAGCTGGGATTGGGTTGATTCAAGTCGTTGGAATTACAAAAGAACTCGTATTTCTTATATTCCTGCTGAGCGAAATGTCATAGCAGCTATCCCTAATTGGCTTGAAGTATCAATGAAATATAACTATATTCGTAACTTCATAAGCGATTGGATGCTGACAAGAACATTCTATACCAATCAGAATAAATTAGACGTGCTCGGTCTTGGCGTACAGTATTATTTTGACAAACAGACAGGTCAAGATTATATCGAACTGGAGAATGGTAAAGTCCTACAATTCACAAATGGGTCGAGCGGTATTCAGTCGTCAATTCCAATGTTGGTCTATCTTGGCTACCTATTTGAATATCAGTATAAGCCTGGACAGTATGGCAAGATAGCAGTTGATGCAGAGAATGAAGTAATACTGGACCACATTTACAAAAAGAAACGGTATAACTATGGGTTGAAGCCGTATAAAGAGACTAACTCTTCATATATTGGGAAGATTGGTATGGGAGTAAGAGCTTTCAAGTCCGAAGAAGAATATAAAGAATGTAAAGAGCTTTTCAAAGCATATACCAAGACATGTAGTTCAGACATTTATCTTGAGGAGCCAGAACAGAACCTCTTTCCTAAGACCCAAGTAAGACTAATATATGAGCTGTTGAAAAATAGTAAAAAACATGAAGACAGCATTTTCATAGCAACTCATAGTCCGTATATACTTTATGCATTGAATAATGCAATGTTAGCTTATTACGTAAAGGACACTGTCATTGATGAAATGAAAGATGAGATTTCATGCTTGAAGTATGGCTACAATCCAGAGAAAGTTTCGGTTTGGCAGATAGATGAAGGACGTCTTGTTGGTATGAGCGATAAGAATTTCACAATACAAGATTCCAAGCATCTTATTCGCAAGAACTTCTTTGATTCGATAATGGGTGATGTAATGAACGACTTCAATAATATGCTCAATTTTTATGAATAGTGAGAGGTTTTCCGACGATTTGATTATTGTTGACTATACAGACTTTCATCAGCGTCACCCTGATGAGAAAGTCCCATCTGAAGGGGTATGTTTTATTGATAAGCCTGACAACAGGTTGGGTGCGTTCTATATACTAAACCCCAAAAAACATTCATACGAGGCTATCAATCTGGAAGCCAATCCAGGACTTGTGACGGACGAGCAGGGACGTCCCGTCAAACAGTGCGAGTGTATCTGCCGCGCAGAAAGAGAAAGGGGGAAAAGGTGGGCTTTGTTGTTAGAGTTGAAGTACTGCACTGAGGAAAATATACCTGACAATATGCAAAATGCCTTTTTAAAGTTAGACTCATGTTATGATTTCTTAGTCAGAAAAAAGTTTTTTGCAGATTATCCTTATAGAATCTATTGGGTTATATCTCATCCTGAACATGAAACTATACAGCCTTTCAGTAATTTCATAAACAACCAAGACCGGTTATTGGGATTAAATGATAAAGGCATAAATTTTATATACAGCAATGCTATTAAAATCCTTACTCCTGAGTATCTGATAAAATCAGAAATACCACGAAGATATCAATCCACACAGCCATAATATCTATGATAACTATTTTCATGGAAATAAGTAATATCATAAAGAAAAATCTTTAAGAAAATACGTAAAGCTCCATTTGATAAATACAAACTTATAATTTGAAACTTACTTTCTTTTTAGAGGTAATGAAAAGAACCATATCAGCACTCAATACTGAGTTTGATATGGCTCTTTTATTTTAAAAGTTACAAATGCTAACTTAGAGCTATATCCATCTTGATTTTTTGAACACACCCTCTTGTAGCAAGCCGTATAGCTTAAAACTTATTGCAGTATTTATCATATGAAGAACGAATTCTACAGTTTAATAAATCCATTATAATATTCTATAATTCTCGACAACAATTATAAGCTATTTTCGTAACCTATTGATTATCAGTTTATAATTTTTTGATAATAAAAAATATTTTTTTTATAAAGCCTTTGCAAGGTTGAGCTTCATGCCAACGCTCCCTGTCTATAACTTTGTACTCACGTCACAGTTAGAATGACTTGACGTGGGTTTTCTCTTTCGAGAGATTACACCTAAAGATCAGACAGATTGTTTCACCCGAGCGGAGTGGGCAGGAGGAATCTCATGAGGTAAAGCTGCGCAGCGTTTCCCGTGCTTTCTCTTCTCACAACACTTGGGAGAATGAGAAAAAAGCATTACACACGACAGCGTGTGCAGCAACAGCGTAAAGCAAAGCGCAGATACCCTTTTGATGAGAACACAATGATATGCGAACTATTCAAACCGCAATACTTCAAGCGTTTGGACGAACTAACCAATCAACTGCACCCCTATCTATCCAATGACGTGAAGACATTGCGGAGAGAGAAAGGATTGTTCTTATCGGAGGAGGGGAAAAAGAAGATAAAACGCACATGGTTCTATGCCCTTATTGCCCTAACAATAGCTCCAGGAGAGCAGGGAGAAAGTCCACTAAGAGTGGCTAAAAGCATCTTCTTCAGATACCTCGTCAGCAACGATCATAGTAATATCAGTCTTTCTGAATCAACGTTGAAAGCCTCTGTAAATAAAGCATTTAACGAATGAAATTAAGAGATTTTAAGAAACCCCAGATTACTTCTAAAAGTTGCAATCACGAATGAAGCGAGATAACTTTGCAAACATAAAACAAACCAATGGCAATGTTGCCTGCGGAAAAAAATATCATTATGAACAACATTTTTAAGATTACAAAACTCGAAGAAGTCCGCCCGTACACCAACCAGAAAGGAATCACCTCGCACTGCCGTGACATCCAGTTGCAACAGCTTGGAGGTAAGTTTGCCGACCGCTTCACATCAACCCTCTTTGATGCAGAGGCAGAAAAAGAACTCGAAGAGGGTGCGCTCGTCGCAGCACAGCTCTACTTCTACACAACGGAATATAATGAGCGTGTGTTCCAGAATGTAAGTATTTCAGACATTGAGATTATCAATAAAAAATCATAAGATTATGGAAGTAAAAGTAATTATGAGTGACGCTGACTACCAGCGCATTATCGCCGCTAACGGCAAGAGAGTGAGAGGATCTATTGCAATGAATTCCCCACAGGAATTTGATTTCCGTGCGTTCGCGAGAGAAACGCCATCAACGGCAACGCCCAACCGCATACTGAACATGAAACACGGACGAGCAACAGTGGCACCCGACCGCGTAAGGCTTTACATCATGGTGAAACGCTCTAACGAGACAGCCCCCGTAGACGTTGTTTACGATGAAAGTCAGCAGGCAATTAACTTTATGGAAGGAAGTCTGCTTGCATAGTAATAATTTTTCATGGGGTTGTTCTGCATTATAAATCATGTACGAACACCCCCGTTTCTAATCATAAAAGTAAACAAAATGTTCGATTATATACAAAGTATTCGTTCCCAGCACACAATTCCTTGCACAGCTGATATCTTAGATGTGGTAATACATTCGACCATAGTAAACAACATCTGTGCTGAACTTGCCGATTACCGCGAACAAATGATGCGTGGCGAGATGAGTCGTGATGATTTCTCGACGAAGAAAGCGGAGTTGAAACGCCGCTTACCAGCCTTCTGCTTTCATGCCCATTTCAAGAATGGTCATCGACTCAACGCTGAGGCTATTCCTTCAGGGCTTTCCATTCTTGACATCGACCATATCCCCTCACCTGAAACCTTCTACAACGAAAAAGTAAAAGAGCGTACGAAAGAGTTAGGCATTGTTCTGGTGCACATGACGCCATCGTCAGAAGGACTGCGCATTGTCTTCACGCTTCCACAAAATATGACTTTGGCGCAGGGGCAGCAGTGGCTTGCAAAGGAACTGGGACTGAAAGATTTTGACGAAGCTTGCAAGGATTACGCACGCTGCTCGTTTGCTGTACCAGCCGATTACATCTTCTTCATCGACAAAGAGCGTCTATTTACGGAGCAAAAAGCACCGACGACACTTGTAAAAGATACTGACATAAAAAACACACCCGTCACCCCTCTACCCCCTATAAAATCCACAGAAGAGAGCACAGAGCCGACTACTGAAGACACTGCAAACGCTGACGACACACCCGTTGACATCCATCCAGACACGGAAGTACTCTTCGACGCTTTTGTTTCCGCTTCGGGGCTGTCACCTGCTGCATTTACCAGCAAGGGAACACGTCACAATTCGCTCGTAACACTACTTTCTATGGGAATCTGTAGACTCCTCCCACAAGAGCAGCTCAAAGCCATTATCGCACAGCGTATGCCAGAATATTCACGAGAATCCGACTGCCAACAGCTGATTAAAGACTTCTACGAGAAATACACCAACACCAACCGCCCGATGTCATTTCAACTGCGAAAGATTTATACAGAATCACTCAGAAATAAGTCAGATTCAAAAGTATCAACCGAAAACAACCTGGAACAACTTGAAATAAAAAGAGAGGCAGAGCAGCAAGCGCAGATAGCTTGCATTAATAAAATATTCAACACCCTTCCCCCCATCTTGTGCAAAACGCTTGAGGGCGTTCCTGCCAATATGCACATGCCCGTACTATGTGCTGTACTCCCCCTTGCTGCTGCCTACGCAGACGGCGTTCAAGTAAGATATTGCGATGGTCAGTTGCACCGACTCAACTTAATGTCGGTCATTGTCGGTCCACAAGCATCAGGCAAGAGCGTTTGCAAATCAAAGGTGGACTTATGGATAAGTCAAATGCTTGAGGACGATGCTCGCTCACGTGAGATTGAAGAGAAATGGAAACAGGAAAAGAAGCGTCGCAAAGCCAACGAGAAAGCACCCGAAGACCCTTGTGTGTTGATACGTTCAGTGCCCGTCACCATTAGTTGTTCAACGCTGTTGAGACGCTTTAAGAATTCCCGTGGTCACACGCTCTTCTCCTTTGGTGAGGAACTCGATACGCTGCGCAAGACAAATGGTGCAGGGTCATGGTCGCAGAAGTATGATGTCTATCGCCTTGCCTTCGATAATGGTGTATGGGGGCAAGATTACAACTCAGATCAGGCAGAGAGTGGTGTGGTTCCCGTAGCCTATAATTTCTCTATCCTTGGCACTTACGGCGCCTTCAAAAGATGCTTCAAAAGAGACAATGTTGAAAACGGATTGTCATCGCGCATCTTTATCGCAGAAATGCCCGATTCCACTTTTGCCCCTATGCCCCTCTATGGTGAAGAAGTGGAGGGCTTGTCGACTGAAGTTAATGCTGCTGTAACCATGTTGCGCGCCAGCCACGGCATTATTGACACCCCCCTATTGCGAGAAGCTATCGGCGAGTGGGTGGAACGGAAAAGAATAGAGGCAATGGCTGATGGCGACATCGTCAAAGACACCTATCGTAAGCGTGCAGCCGTCATTGGCTTTCGTTGTGGCGTTATTGCCCGTCTGCTGATGGGTGAAGAGAACGAGAAGGTGCTGGAATTTGCCCGCTTGATTGCTGAATATATATTGGAGAAACAATGTAACTTCTTCGGCGAAGCATTACTCTGTGAATATAAGTCGGCTGAACAAGAAATGGGAAAATATTCGGCAAACGGATGTATTTTTGACAAACTCCCACCTGTTTTCACCATCAATGACCTGCAAAAAGAAAAGGGTTCTACTGTGACCAGAAACGTAATCAACAACATCATCTATCGATGGAAGAAGAGTGGATGGATTGAAAAGAAAGAGGAAGGCAAATGGATGAAAACGACCCAAGATAAATATAAGGTGTAAACACTTTTAATCGTGTCATGTAATATTTATTGTAATCTGAAACGCTCTATTGGCAATCACAAAATCACAATCATAAAATCACAAAATCGAAAACAGAACAAAATCAAAAATAAAGATCACAAAATCACAATCATAAAATCACAAATCAAATTAAGTCAACGCTATGGAAATAAAACTAATAAGACAATATTACCAGAAGAAATATACTATCGGACGTTTATATGTCAATAATTATTTTTTCTCTGACACCCTCGAACCTCCTTCAAAGCGTCTGTCAGAAAAGTGTTCATTGAAAACGATTAAGAAAGTGAAAGGCGAGGGTTTTAGAGCTATCCCCACAGGGCGGTATCGCATTCTCATCACTCGTAGTCAACGATTCGGACGATGGTTGCCGCTGCTGCTGAACGTGAAGGGTTTTGAGGGAATAAGGATTCATGCGGGGAATAAGCCAGAAGATACGAAGGGCTGCATCCTCCTCGGTTTCAACCGCCGCAAAGGCTATGTGCTGGACTCTACCCGCTGTGTGCTGACACTCGTTAAGATGATGACGGAGGCTATGGAGAAAGGAGAAAAAGTGTTTGTGATGGTGAGGTAGCCCCACCCGACCTCTACAGCCTCACCCCCAACCCCTCTCCGAGTGGAGAGGGGAGTGATTAGTGAGATACCCCCACCAACAACTCTGTCATTCTGTCGTTTACATCTGTCATTCTGTCATTTTGTTTTCATAGGCACATCATTTGAGATAATGGGTTACAGAATTAGTAAAAAAGTAAGAAATAATCGGGAGGCTGATGATGAATAATTAGGTGATTGGAAAACGTCTGGTTAGGAATGATTAGAGGAACGATAAGAAAATAAGAAAGGAGATTTGAAGAATGACATTTGATAAATTTACAATTAAAGCGCAAGAGGCTGTTCAGAGTGCGATAAATATTGCACAGAGAAATGGGCAGCAAACCATTGAGCCAGTGCATATTTTGGCTGGTGTGATGGAAAAGGGAAAGGACGTGATTAATTACGTCTTCCAGAAATTAGGTGTGAACGCACAAGCTGTGGAGAGTGCCATTCAGAATGAGATGAGCCACTTACCGAAAGTGTCTGGTGGTGAACCTTACCTCTCTTCTGAAACCAATCAGGTAATGCAGCGCACGATGGATATTTCGCAGAAGATGGGCGATGAGTTTGTAAGCATTGAACCGATGTTGCTCGCTCTGTTGGCTGTAAATTCCACCGCAAGTCGGATATTGAAAGATGCGGGTTGCACAGAGAAGGAGATGACGGCAGCTATCAATGACCTTCGTCAAGGTCAGAAGGTGCAGTCGCAAAGTGGTGACGAGAACTATCAGTCGCTGCAGAAATATGCCCGCAACCTTATCGAGGATGCACGTGCAGGCAAGCTCGACCCAGTGATTGGTCGTGATGAGGAGATTCGAAGAGTATTGCAGATTCTTTCTCGTCGTACAAAGAACAACCCTATCCTCATTGGTGAGCCAGGTACTGGTAAGACGGCTATTGTTGAGGGTTTGGCAGAGCGAATCGTTCGTGGAGATGTGCCAGAAAACTTGAAAGATAAGCAACTCTATTCATTGGATATGGGTGCGATGTTGGCTGGTGCTAAGTATAAAGGTGAATTCGAGGAGCGATTGAAGAGTGTGGTTAAGGAAGTGATGCAGGCTGATGGTAATATCATCCTCTTCATCGATGAAATTCACACATTGGTCGGTGCTGGTGGTGGCGAAGGTGCTATGGATGCAGCTAACATTTTGAAGCCAGCTTTGGCACGTGGCGAGTTGAGAGCTATCGGTGCAACAACGCTGAATGAATATCAGAAATATTTTGAGAAAGATAAGGCTCTTGAGCGTCGTTTCCAAACAGTTATGGTGGATGAGCCAGACGAATTGGACGCCATCTCTATCCTTCGTGGATTGAAGGAGCGTTATGAGAACCATCACAAGGTTCGTATTCAAGACGACGCTTGTATAGCAGCTGTAAAACTTTCTGAGCGTTATATATCAGATCGTTTCTTACCTGATAAGGCTATCGACTTGATGGATGAGGCAGCCGCAAAACTACGCATGGAGCGTGATTCAGTTCCAGAGGAGTTGGATGAGATTACTCGTCGTTTGAAACAACTTGAGATTGAGCGTGAGGCGATTAAACGGGAAGACGATAAGGAAAAGATTGCACAACTCGACAAGGAGATTGCCGAACTCAAAGAGCAGGAACATAGTTTCCGTGCTAAGTGGGAAGGCGAGCGTGGATTGGTGAATAAGATTCAACAAGACAAGCAAGAGATTGAGCAGCTCAAGTATGAGGCTGACCGTGCCGAGCGTGAGGGCAATTACGAGCGTGTTGCAGAGATTCGTTACTCTCGTTTGAAACAACTGGAGGACGATATCAAGAATATTCAACAGCAGTTGCAAGCAACGCAAGGCGGTGAGGCAATGGTGCGTGAGGAAGTTACTGCGGATGATATAGCTGAGGTGGTAAGTCGCTGGACGGGCATTCCTGTCACCCGAATGTTACAGAGTGAGAAGGATAAACTACTCCACTTGGAGGATGAGTTGCACAAGCGTGTCATTGGTCAAGACGAGGCAATTACCGCTGTTGCAGACGCTGTTCGTCGTTCACGTGCAGGTTTGCAAGACCCAAAGAAACCTATTGCTTCCTTCATCTTCTTAGGTACTACGGGTACAGGTAAGACGGAGTTGGCAAAGGCATTGGCTGATTATCTCTTCAATGACGAGTCAATGATGACACGAATTGATATGAGTGAGTATCAAGAGAAGTTCAGTGTAACACGCCTCATCGGTGCGCCTCCGGGGTACGTTGGTTATGACGAGGGTGGTCAGTTGACTGAGGCTGTACGCCGTAAACCTTACTCAGTGGTTCTCTTTGACGAGATTGAGAAGGCACATCCAGACGTATTCAATATTCTTTTACAGGTATTGGACGATGGTCGATTGACAGATAATAAGGGTCGCACGGTGAACTTCAAGAATACGATTATCATCATGACGTCTAACCTTGGCTCGCAATACATCCAACAACAGTTTGAGCATCTTAACGATACGAATCGTGAGGAAGTAATCGACAAGGCAAAAGTTGCGGTGATGGATATGTTGAAGAAGACGATACGTCCAGAGTTCCTCAATCGTATTGACGAGACAATTATGTTCTTGCCATTGACAAAGGATCAGATTGGTGGTGTTGTTCGTTTGCAACTCGAAAGAGTTAAGGAGATGTTGGAACCACAAGGTATCAACCTCGAATGGACCGACCCAGCCATCAACTATCTTTCAGATGTTGGCTACGACCCAGAGTTCGGTGCACGACCCGTAAAGCGTGCTATCCAACGTTATGTATTGAACGACCTCAGTAAGTCATTGCTTGCAGGTACTGTCAATCGTGACAAACCAGTAGTCATTGATTGCTTTGGCGAGGGCTTAGTATTTAGAAACTAATATTAAGGAGTGTGACTTATATGAAAAGAGCCTCCATCGGAAAGGGTGGAGGCTCTTCTTTTATTCAATCGGTAATTATCGCTTTTCTAATAGAACCACATTTTCAACGTGTGGCGTGTGTGGGAACATATCAACGGGTTGAACGGCGGCTACCTTATAATCAGCATCAAGCAAAGCTAAATCTCGTGCTTGTGTTGCTGGATTACAACTAACGTAAACAATGCGTTTAGGACTTGCCCCGAGGATGACGTTAACAACGTCAGGGTGCATACCAGCACGTGGTGGGTCAGTGATGATAACATCAGGGCGACCATGCTTTTGGATAAACTCTTCGGTGAGAATATCTTTCATATCGCCAGCATAGAAGAGCGTATTATCAATGTTATTGACGTTGGAATTGACCTTTGCATCTTCAATCGCTTCGGGAACATACTCGATACCAATCACCTTACGAGCTTTCTTAGCAACGAAGTTGGCGATTGTTCCCGTTCCTGTGTAGAGATCGTAAACAAGCTCATCTCCCGTAAGATTGGCAAATTCTCTAGCAACAGAATAAAGATGATAAGCCTGTTCGGTGTTCGTTTGATAGAAACTCTTTGGACCTACCTTGAACTTCAGGTCTTCCATCGTTTCAAAGATATGGTCATTACCTTTATAAAGCGTTAGTTCTAAGTCGTTAAACGTATCGTTTCCCTTCTGATTATCGACATAGAAAAGAGAGGTTATTTGTGGGAATTTCTCAGCAATATGCTGCATGAGAGCTTTTGCTCGCTCGTCATCTCCCTCTTCATCGTAATGGAATTGTACGAGCAACATCCACTCACCCGTATTAGAGTTACGAAGCATGAGGTCACGTAATAAACCATGTTGAGCGCGGATGTCATAGAATGTCATTCCCGTTTCTAAAGCATAGTCACGAATATCATTGCGTATCTCGTTACAAAGATTATCCATGAGCCAGCACTTCTCAATAGGGTAAATCTTATCGAAGCTGCCCGTTATATGGAATCCAATGGCACCACCTGATAGCCCAACACCTTCAGGTAACGCAGCTAATTCTTCGGCGGTGTACCATCGTTTATTGGCACAACCAAACTCTAGCTTATTGCGATATTCCTTTGTGTGGACAGAACCCATGATAGGTCGGAACTCAGGAAGCTCAACCTTTCCAATGCGGCTCAGTTGATCGTAAACCTGCTGCTGCTTTGCCTTTAATTGTTCGCTGTAAGGTAAGTTCTGCCATTTACATCCGCCACAGATACCAAAGTGTTCGCACATAGGTTCTTCACGCACATTGCTCTTGCTGATAAATCGAATGACGGTAGCCTCGCAATAACTACGTTTCTTCTTCCGAACTTGCAAGTCGACGATGTCACCAGGAACAACAAATGGAACAAAGACAACCTTGTCTTCCACGTGTGCAACACACTTTCCTTCGGCAGCAACTGCCTCTATAGTGACATTCTCAAATATAGGAAATGGCTTTCTCTTTCTACTCATAAATTGTTTTGTATTTGGCTGCAAAGTTACTAAAAAAATCTAGTATGCGTCGTTGTGCCTATCTTTATTGTGTATGTGTGTTCGCTAACAAGATGAAAATGTAAGGTAGAGATTACATTATTCATTGAAAAGTTTGTCACTTTACCTAATTATTGGTATATTTGCACGTAGAGATAAATAACTAAAATACATTATCAATTATAATTATGAGCGAAAAAAGAGTTTATACCTTCGGTAATGGTAAGGCAGAAGGTAAGGCTGATATGAGAAATCTCCTCGGTGGTAAGGGAGCTAATCTAGCAGAAATGAATCTTATCGGTGTTCCTGTTCCTCCAGGTTTCACCATTACTACCGATGTATGTAACGAGTATTTTGAGAAGGGTAAAGAGACAGTTGTTGGCTTATTGAAATCAGAGGTTGAGAATAGCGTTAAGCATGTAGAATCTTTGATGAACTCAAAGTTTGGTGACCCTTCTAATCCTCTTCTTATGAGTGTACGCTCTGGTGCACGTGCGTCAATGCCAGGTATGATGGATACAATCCTCAACCTTGGTTTGAACGATGTTGTTGTAGAGGGATTGGCAAAGAAGACAGGCAATGAGCGTTTTGCCTACGATAGCTATCGTCGCTTCGTACAGATGTATGGTGATGTCGTATTGGGCATGAAACCAGTAAATAAGGAAGATATTGACCCCTTTGAGGCTATTATACAGCAAGTAAAGGCACAGCGTGGTATCAAACTCGATAACGAAATGACGGTTGAAGAGTTGAAGCAACTGGTGACTTTATTTAAGAATGCTATTAAAGAGCAAACAGGTCGGAACTTCCCTGACGATCCAATGGAGCAGCTGTGGGGTGCAGTATGCGCCGTATTTGATTCTTGGATGAATGAGCGTGCTATTCTTTATCGTAAGATGGAGGGCATTCCACAAGAATGGGGCACAGCCGTTACAGTTATGGCAATGGTCTTTGGAAACATGGGTGAAACATCAGCAACAGGTGTTTGCTTCTCTCGTGATGCTGCAACTGGTGAGAATTGTTTCAATGGTGAGTATCTTATCAATGCACAAGGCGAAGATGTTGTAGCAGGTATTCGTACACCACAACAGATTACAAAGGAAGGTTCATTGCGTTGGGCAGAGCAGCAGAATATTGACGAAGAAACCCGTCGCAAGAAGTTCCCTTCAATGGAAGAAGCTATGCCTGAGTTATACGCCCAGTTGTATGCTCTTCAAGATAAGTTGGAGAAGCATTACCACGATATGCAGGATATGGAGTTCACCGTACAAGAGGGTAAGCTCTGGTTCTTACAGACTCGTAATGGTAAGCGCACAGGTACTGCAATGGTGAAGATAGCCATGGACTTACTTCACGAAGGTGAGATTGATGAAAAGACAGCTCTTTTGCGTTGTGAGCCAAATAAACTTGATGAACTTCTCCACCCAGTATTCGATAAGGAAGCACGCGCTCAAGCACATATATTGACACGTGGCTTGCCAGCTTCACCAGGTGCTGCTTGCGGTCAGGTAGTATTCTTTGCTGATGATGCAACAAAGTGGCATGAGGATGGTCACCAGGTAATTATGGTGCGTATTGAGACATCTCCAGAGGATCTCGCAGGTATGTCAGCAGCAGAAGGTATCTTGACAGCTCGTGGCGGTATGACTTCACACGCAGCAGTTGTTGCTCGTGGTATGGGTAAGTGCTGTGTCAGTGGTGCAGGTGCAATTATGGTTGATTACAAGGCTCGTACTGTTGAGATTGATGGAACAATCATTCGTGAAGGTGATTACATCTCATTAAATGGTTCTACTGGTGAGGTTTATGCAGGTGAAGTGAAGACACGCCCAGCAGAGGTAACTGGCGACTTTGCCGAGTTAATGAATCTCTGTAAGAAGTATAGTAAATTGGTTGTACGCACCAATGCTGATACTCCACACGATGCAGAGGTTGCAAGCAACTTTGGTGCTGTTGGTATCGGTCTTTGTCGTACAGAGCATATGTTCTTCGAGAACGAAAAGATAAAGGCTATGCGTGAGATGATCCTCGCTGATAGCACAGAAGATCGTGAGAAGGCTCTCGATAAACTATTGCCTTATCAGAAACAAGACTTCTATGGTATCTTGAAGTGTATGGATGGTATGCCAGTAAACATTCGTTTGCTTGACCCACCATTGCACGAGTTCGTTCCTCATGATTTAAAGGGTCAAGAGATTATGGCTCAAGAGATGGGTGTAAGCGTTCAGTTCATTCAGAGCCGTGTAAGTTCTCTGTCAGAGCATAACCCAATGTTAGGACTACGTGGTTGTCGTTTGGGCAATACATTCCCTGAGATTACAGCCATGCAGACAAAGGCTATCCTCGGTGCTGCTATCCAGTTGAAGAAGGAAGGCTTTAACCCAATGCCAGAGATTATGGTTCCATTGGTTGGTATCGTCAATGAGCTTGATATACAGGAGCACATCATTCGTAAGACAGCTGATAAGCTCTTCAAGAAAGAAGGCGTAGAGGTTCCATTCAAGGTGGGTACGATGATTGAGATCCCTCGTGCTGCTCTAACTGCCGACCTCATCGCACAAAAGGCTGAGTACTTCAGCTTCGGAACAAACGACTTAACACAGATGACCTTCGGTTATAGCCGCGACGACATTGCTAGCTTCTTGCCAAGCTACTTGGAAAAGAAGATTCTTGATGTTGACCCATTCCAGGTTCTCGATCAGAAGGGTGTTGGTCAGTTGATTCAAATGGCTGTTGAGAAAGGACGTAAGACACGCAAGAACCTCAAGTGTGGTATCTGCGGTGAGCATGGTGGTGAGCCAAGTTCTGTCAAGTTCTGCCATCATGTAGGGCTCAATTACGTTAGCTGTTCTCCATTCCGTGTGCCAATCGCAAGACTCGCAGCGGCACAGGCAGCAGTGGAAGAAATGAAGTAATTTCTTAGAAATAAATCTTATTAGGCGGCATACCAATGTATTTACAAAGGTATTCCGCCTATTTTTATAAAAAGGGAGTACCTCAATGTAAGCAAGAGCATCTTGTTGAATATAAACAAGACTTCAATTCGTTTAAATAAATATCAACAACTACGAATTAAATGATCAACATAAGAGAGTGTATCGCAGGGCTTAACCTGTGCGAAACACTCTCTTTCTCTTTGTCTAATCCAATGCCATGATTAATGGGCTTATCACGTTGTCATAAGCTCGGTATATTCAATAAAGGTTCAGTATCTATCTTTCCAGCACAGAAACACCATTTGCGTTTAATTATCTAGTAGACTTATACAAAGAGTGTCTATGGATTCAGCTAATATAATAAGGAGGAATCTCGTCAGACTAGGAAGCATCATCAGCTGATAATACACATTCTGTCAGATAGACAGTATATATCCCGTCATACTTTAAGTTAGAGAACAAAATTATACACGTCTGTATAATTAGTTATACACGTTTGTATAATTGGTTATACACGTCTGTATAATTGATTATACACGCTTGTATAAAAGCCTATTGATTAGTTGTCATTGATAGAACATATACTTATGATTGAGCCTAACAGATAATATAACATCGGATTATGCCACCCTTGTTGTACAAAGTTTATCAGCTTTATAGTATATAGAATAAGCTAGGTATTGGTTAGACGATGACATAGAGAGAAAACCAGGATATTATTTTGCACTTATCCGATAAAGCACTATCTTTGCAGCATTAATACTCTAAGTATCATTACAGCAGCTCTTATCTCACCTAAAATATACAATTTATGAGAAAAACAATTATCTTAGCAGCATTGATGTTTAGTAGCATCATAAGTTATGCGCAAGGGCAGAAGTGGATAAACAATGTAAAGTTATCTGGCTTCGGTATCGTTCAATATCAATACAATGGTATGCACAACAGTAAGACGAGCAAGTCGAACAGCTTTAATCTTCGATTAGCTCGTGTGTCTTTAGATGGTCGCATATTAGATGATTGGTATTGGAAAGCACAATTACAAGTAAACGGCAATACTTCAACCTTAGGGGCTTCACCTCGTGTAGTTGACCTCTTTGCCGAGTGGCAGAAGTACGATTATTTCCGTGTAAAGTTGGGACAATTCAAGAATCCATTTACATTCGATAACCCTATTCACCCTATCGATCAGGGCTTCATGAGTGTTGCACAAAGTGTATTGAAGTTAGCCAGCTTCTCTGACAGAGCTGGTGCGCACCCTTCAAATGGGCGTGATATTGGTATTCAAGTGCAAGGTGATTTCCTAAAGAATAATGCGGGGCGCAACCTTGTTCACTATCAGGTAGGAGTATTCAATGGTCAAGGTATTAATACTAAGGATGTTGACCAACAGAAGAATATCATCGGTGGTGTATGGGTTATGCCCGTTAATGGTTTACGCCTAGGATGGTTCGGTTGGACGGGCTCATACGCAAGAAAAGGCACATGGACAGATAATGCGGGTATCGTACAAAGCGGTGTACGCAAATTGCAGCAACGTCGTTATGCTTTCTCGGCTGAATATAAAGCGAATGATTGGACATTGCGTTCTGAGTATATCCACTCTACGGGTTATGCCTTTGCTAAGTCTTTGAGTAACACGGATGATGCAGCTGCAAAGGATTGCAGCCTCAGTGCTGATGGTAATAAGGCACAAGGTGTATATGCACTGGTTATCGCTCCTATCATCCCTAATAAGTTGCATGCAAAGGCAAGATATGATATGTATCAGCCTTCGGATGGCGCACAAAAGCAGCGTACTCAATATGATATTGGTCTTGATTATGAGTTTACAAAGAACTTAGCTTTGAGTGGCATCTATTCTTATGTACATGATAGATCACAACGCGCACTGCAGGCTAATCCTAATTATTCTATGTTTGATGTGGAATTAAGTTTCCGCTTCTGATAGACAATAAAATACGGATATGTTCGTACATGTCCGTATTTTATTATACCTTGCAATCTATCCATAATGACTAAAGTGGATACTATAAGGAATACACATTAAAGAGAGAACCAAAAAAGATGACAACAGAACACCATCACCAACACCACCATAAAAGCCATTCTAATAGTAGAATTGGGCGTCATACAACGATATCATCTAAAGGAGCACAACGCAGACATAAAATCAATCAAGTTCTAAAGTTCGTTGCGACCATTGCTGCAATCTGCTTACTATATCTTGTATGGTGGATATATAACAACTAATCACAAATGCGGCGATAGGCTTTAAGAGTTTGTTACCGATCTTTATTTAGGATATGAAGATGATAGTGCGAGCCGTCATTATCAATGCGCATCATCTTATGTTGGAAGCTCTTTTTATTCGAAAGAGATAAGGCAACATGCCCCATTGTGCGACGCAAATTTATCTCAACGAGAGGATGCAACTTAAAACCAACGTCTCCCCTACTCCCATTAGCTACAATCATCATATCAACACCTAATGCTCCATAATAAATGCCTGTTAGCTGTTTCGATAGTAGAGTTTCCAACGTCTGTGCTATATTATTTAGCACTGGTACTGCGATATAGGTAGAGAGAAGTCCTTGTTTAACTTCTTCTTTCTCAAGACTATTGCCTATATATGCTCCATTCATTGTATGGAACACTGATAGACCTACATAATGAATACCCTCTTTATCAGCAATGAACTCCATCCCAAAGTCTTTCACCTTATTATAATAAGGCTCAACCATAATACTCCCTTGCTGCTTAATAACGTTGTTCGCCCAATTAAGTATTGCGGGGTCTATCATTGTATCAATATAACGAACACCTCTCCCACTGCTACTCCATGGAGCTTTTATTACAGCCTTATCAATTTTCTCTAAGAGAGAAGTAAGTTCTGCTACATTCCTTGCACAAAACGATTCACCTATTAATATATCCTCATCCAACAACTCTCGCAATTCACGCAAAACGTGTGAAGCATACTCCCGATTACTAAGTTCTCTAATTGCTGATAGGTTTTCATCCGTGGGTAATACGTTAGCTTTAATCCCTAATTGTTCCAACTGGAACTTGATTGCAGAATCCCAACCCCATGGCATTACTTCTGTCACTTCATCAATAATCTGTTCTATATTATCACTATCAATAAAATGAACTTGCTGACCATAACTCATAAAGCGTCGAGCGTGGATTCGGGCAGAATTGACATTCTCTACTAGAATATAATCGCCATCTTTAGCCCATAGAACTGGCAAATAATCCAAATCATGCCTCATTTGCCTACCTGCATGGGGGGCTGTAAAGTACTTATTATCATAAGCTAATGCAATATCATGTTCCGGATTGAATATATGTAGTGTCATCGTACTTTATTTTTAACGTCATGCAAAGTTACATTAAACCAAATGCAATACAAAATAAATACCTTAAAATAACATTTTTTGCTATCTAGAGTTTGCAAATCAAAGAAATAATTGTAACTTTGCAAGTGCATAATACAAAAATAGGACAAGAACAAGATGGACGCATTCTTTCGTACTCACTCATACCTAGTGGAGCATACCAATGCCCCTGTTCGTCGTTGTCTCATGGATGAGATAGATTGGAACGACAAACTAATAGGTATCAAAGGGACAAGAGGCGTGGGAAAGACAACATTCTTGCTACAATATGCAAAGGAGCGTTATAGTTCTACAGACAAGCAATGTCTCTACGTAAATATGAATAACTTCTATTTTCAAAGTAGAGGAATTGCGGACTTCGCTGGAGAGTTTTATCGTAATGGAGGAAAGGTTCTGTTGATTGACCAAGTATTTAAGCAGCCCGATTGGAGTCGTGAACTACGGCGGTGTTATGATAATTACCCCAATTTACAGATTGTCTTTACAGGGTCAAGCGTGATGAGACTGAAAGAAGAGAATCCAGAACTAAACAGTATCGTCAAAAGCTATAATCTACGTGGGTTCTCCTTCCGAGAGTTTTTAAATTTACAAACAGGATTACAACTTAAGCCTTACTCATTAGAAGAGATTCTAAATAACCACGAGGAGATTACCAATCAAATCTTATCTAAAGTTAGTCCGACAAAGTATTTCCTTGACTATCTTCATCATGGTTTTTATCCTTTCTTTTTAGAACATCGCAACTTTTCAGAGAATCTTCTGAAGACGATGAATATGATGACTGAGGTTGATATCTTACTCATCAAGCAAATAGAGTTAAAGTATCTGACTAAGATAAAGAAGCTCTTTTACCTCTTGGCACTTGAAGGAACAAAAGCTCCCAACATCAGTAACCTTGCAAAAGAAATAAACACAAGTCGTGCAACAGTGATGAATTACATCAAAAATCTTACTGATGCTAGACTTATTAATCTGGTTTATCCTGTTGGACAAGAGTTCCCCAAGAAACCATCGAAGGTGATACTACAGAATCCAAATCTGATGTATGCAATCTATCCTATTCAGGTGGAACAGCAACAACTTATGGAGACTTTCTTTGTTAATACAATGCAAGAAACTTGTGTTATCAATGAAGGAGGAAAGCAAGGAACTTACATTCTCAATCAAAAGCATAAAGTCAAGATATGTGATGCTGAGAATAATAAAATTAGATTCAGTAATGACACTATCTACGCAAAATATAATACTGAAGTTGGGAAAGATAACCAAGTACCACTTTGGTTAATGGGATTTCTTTATTAGAAAAAGACCAAAAACATTATAAAACAATTTTCATTTAATAAATTTCAAAATGGCTAAAGAAAAGAAGTTTATCACTTGTGATGGTAACGAAGCCGCTGCTCACGTGAGCTACATGTTCTCTGAGGTAGCAGCTATCTATCCTATCACTCCATCATCTCCTATGGCTGAACACGTTGATGAGTGGTCAGCACGTGGTCGTAAGAACCTTTGGGGTCAGACTGTTAGCGTACAGGAGATGCAGTCAGAGGGTGGCGCAGCTGGTGCCGTACACGGTTCACTGCAGTCTGGTGCTCTCACGACAACCTTCACCGCATCACAGGGTCTTCTCTTGATGATTCCTAACATGTACAAGATTGCTGGTGAACTTTTGCCATGTGTATTCAACGTTTCAGCACGTACACTCGCAAGTCACGCTCTTTGTATCTTCGGTGACCACCAGGACGTAATGGCTTGCCGTCAGACAGGTTTCGCTATGTTCTGTTCAGGTTCTGTTCAGGAGGTTATGGACCTCTCTGCAGTTCCTCACCTTGTTTCATTGAAGACATCAGTACCATTCATCAACTTCTTCGATGGTTTCCGTACATCACACGAGTATCATAAGATTGAGTGCCTTGACCAGGAAGATATCCGTCCATTGGTTGACGAGGAAGATATTAAGCGTTTCCGCGATCGTGCAATGACTCCAGAGCGTCCAGTAGTTCGTGGTACAGCTGAGAACCCTGAGACATTCTTCACACATCGTGAGGCATCTAACAGTGCATACGAAAACGTACCTGAGGTTGTTGAGCACTATCTCAACGAATTGACCAAGATTACTGGTCGTGAGCATCACCTCTTTGATTACTATGGTGCTGAGGATGCTGAGAACATCATCATCTTGATGGGTTCAGCAACTGAGGCAGCTCGTGAGGCTATCGACTACTTGATGTCTCAGGGTAAGAAGGTTGGTATGATTGCCGTTCACCTCTATCGTCCATTCTCTGTTAAGCACTTGCTCGCTGCAGTTCCTAAGTCTGTTAAGCGTATTGCAGTACTTGACCGTACAAAGGAACCAGGTGCTGAGGGCGAGCCACTGTACCTCGATGTAAAGAGTGCCTTCTATGATGTTGAGAACAAGCCACTGATTGTTGGTGGTCGTTATGGTCTTGGTTCTGCAGATACAACACCAGCTAAGATCATTGCTGTGTACAACAACTTAGAGTTGCCAGAGCCAAAGGATCACTTCACAGTAGGTATCGTTGATGACGTAACCTTCACTTCTCTCCCAGAGGTTGAGGAGATTCCATTGGGTGGTGAAGGCATGTTCGAGGCTAAGTTCTATGGTTTGGGTGCTGATGGTACAGTTGGTGCTAACAAGAACTCAGTAAAGATTATCGGTGACAACACTGATAAGCACTGCCAGGCTTATTTCTCTTACGACTCTAAGAAGTCAGGTGGTTTCACCTGTTCTCACCTCCGTTTCGGTGATAGCCCAATCCGTTCTACTTATCAGGTAAATACTCCTAACTTCGTTGCTTGCCACGTTCAGGCTTACTTGAACATGTATGACGTAACACGTGGATTGCGTAAGAACGGTACATTCTTGCTGAATACAATCTTTGAGGGTGATGAACTCGTAAACTTTATACCTAATAAGGTAAAGCGTTACTTCGCTAAGAACAATATTACCGTTTACTATATCAACGCAACAAAGATTGCTCAGGAAATTGGACTTGGTAATCGTACCAACACCATCCTACAGTCTGCTTTCTTCCGCATCACAGAGGTTATCCCTCTCGACCTTGCTGTTGATCAGATGAAGAAGTTCATCGTTAAGAGTTATAGCAAGAAGGGACAGGACGTTGTAGACAAGAACTTCGCTGCTGTTGATCGTGGTAACGAGTACAAACAATTGACTGTAGACCCAGCATGGGCAAACCTTCCAGACGATGAGGCTAAGGTTGACGACGCTCCAGCATTCGTTAAGGAACTCGTTCGTCCTATGAATGCACAGGCAGGTGACCTCTTGAAGGTTTCTGATTTCGTTAATCATGGCACCGTAGATGGTACATGGTCAGTTGGTACAGCAGCTTTCGACAAGCGCGGTGTTGCTGCTTTCGTTCCTGCATGGGATGCAGAGAACTGTATCCAGTGTAACAAGTGTGCATTCGTTTGTCCTCATGCTTGTATCCGTCCATTCGTTTTGGATGAGGCAGAGAAGGCTGGCTTCAACGAGCCAACACTTGATATCCTTGCTCCAAAGCAGCTCAAGGGTATGCAATTCCGCATCGAGGTGTCTGTTCTCGACTGTACTGGTTGTGGCAACTGTGCTGATGTTTGCCCAGGTAAGAAGGGTAACAAGGCATTGTCAATGACACAGTTTGTTGCAGGTGAAGAGGAAGCTACACGTCGTGCAGCCGATTGGAACTATCTTGTTAAGAACGTTAAGAGCAAGCAGAACTTGGTAGATATCAAGTCAAACGCTAAGAACTCTCAGTTTGCTCAGCCTTTGTTCGAGTTCTCTGGTGCATGTGCTGGTTGTGGTGAGACTCCATACGTTAAGCTCGTTTCACAGCTCTTCGGTGACCGTGAGATGATTGCTAACGCTACTGGTTGTTCTTCTATCTACTCTGCTTCAGTACCTTCTACTCCTTACACAACTAATGAGGAAGGTCATGGTCCTGCATTCAACAACTCACTGTTTGAGGACTTCTGCGAGTTCGGTATGGGTATGGCAATGGGTAACAAGAAGATGCGTGAGCGCATCGTCGTACTCCTTAATGGTGCTATGGCTGATGATCACGTATCTGCAGAGTTCAAGGAAGCAGCTCAAGAGTGGCTTGACAACATGAATGACGCTGATGCTTCTAAGGTTGCAGCAGCTAAGTTGAAACCATTAATCGAGGCTGGTGCAGCAAAGGGTTGTCCTGTATGTGCAGAGTTGAAGACTCTCGACCACTATCTCGTTAAGCGTAGCCAGTGGATCATCGGTGGTGATGGTGCTTCATACGATATCGGTTACGGTGGTCTCGACCATGTTATCGCTTCTGGTGAAGACGTTAATATCTTAGTACTCGATACTGAGGTTTACTCTAACACTGGTGGTCAGAGTTCTAAGTCTACCCCACTCGGTGCTATCGCTCAGTTCGCTGCTAAGGGTAAGCGTATCCGCAAGAAGGACCTAGGCTTGATGGCAACTACATACGGTTATGTTTACGTAGCTCAGGTAGCTATGGGTGCTGACAACGCACAGACCTTAAAGGCTATTCGTGAGGCTGAGGCTTACCCAGGTCCATCACTCATTATTGCTTACTCTCCATGTATCAACCATGGTTTGAAGATTAAGGGTGGTATGGGTCGCAGCCAGGCTCAAGAGGCTAACGCTGTTGCTTGTGGTTACTGGCACCTCTGGCGTTACAACCCACAGTTGGCAGAAGAAGGCAAGAACCCATTCTCTCTCGACTCTAAGGCTCCAGATTGGGACAAGTTCCAAGAGTTCCTTCACAGTGAGGTTCGCTTCCTCTCTGTCCTCAAAGCTTATCCAAACGAGGGTCAAGAGCTCTTCAAGGCTTGTGAGGATATGGCTAAGCTCCGTTACAAGAGCTATGTTCGCAAGACCAAGGAAGACTGGAGCGAAGAGGCATAAAACCTTCTTTGAATAATGAAGATATAGAGTTAATTACACTATATAACACTTTAAAAGAGGAGTTTCTCTATGATAGAGAAAACTCCTCTTTTTCATTCAACATAACTTGTTGCTTATCACGGTCTTTCAAACGATTCATAAAGAACTCTCTAAAATGTTCGCGAACAAACAAAAAATTGTTCGCGAAGAATTTCGATTTTGTTCGCGAACAATTTGAAAAGAGTTCGCGAACAATTTGGTGATTGTTCGCGAACTCTTTTTTGCGTTTCTTATTGCACCTTTCTTACTATTCATTTTCAATAATCTTTCGAGCCTTCATTCTTCAACTAAATACGCATTGCGTGTCCGTGACAATATATACTTTCGTGCCCCACAAAATGTACTATTGTGCCCCACAATATATACTTTCGTCAAAGTGAAGTTCTTCATGCAAGAATCAAAAAAATTATGGTATCAAAAGCTACTTAAAGTATGCCTTTGATACCATATTATATTATAATAAAATGTTATTATCTTATTCTATCAGCTGCTCTTACCAAAGCTTCATCGGCAAGAATAGCATGACGAGCCAACCATAAAAGAATAAATGCAATCAGTGGCAGACATGCTGCAAATTCTATATGGAAAGTAAACCCAGTCATTAACACCTGACTGAATACACCATATACAACATACCACCCAATAATCATCAACATAGAAAACAAGCAGAAACGAGCTTGACGCTTACGATTGTGATAGTCGAAAATTGCAAACAAATCTATTGGACAGGTAACTAAAAGTATAGCAAACAATGCCCAAACATTAAAGTTCCTTCCTCCGTTTGCATCAGTAAGCCAAAGATTCATCAACTGATTATCAGCACCCATCCCTTGTGGCTCAAAACTACCAATCGGTAGGCAAAGACAGGCAAGCGTTACTATCAATGCCAGAAACAAGAAGATTGTTTGTTTCCTTTGTATCATAATTACAATTCTTCCTCTTCTTGTGCCTCCTTAGAAGGATCACGCCAATAAACATCACCATCTAAGAACTCTTGCGTAGCCAACAATGTTGGTTTAGGCAACTTCTCATAATAGCGGCTAATTTCTATCTGCTCACGATTCTCAAAAACCTCTTCGAGAGAGTCGTTATAAGAAGCAAACTCTGCAAGTTTCTTACTCAAGTCTTGCTTTATCTCAACAGAAATCTGGTTCGCTCTTTTAGAAATAATTGCAACACTCTCATAAATATTACCTGTACCCTTCCAAAGTTCTTGAACATCACGGGTTACCGTATTTGACGGTGCTTTTGACTTCTTGTAATCCATTCTAATTATTATATTTTTAAGTCTTTAATTTCTAGTCTTTTGTTATCTGCTTACATTTCTTTATGAAATCCTCGGCAGTTTTGCGCTCTTTCGAATTAGGGTATTCATTGATGAAACCATAACATTCATCTTCCGCATCTTGATAACGCTGTAACTTCTTTGACTCAACACTCATCTGTGCCAACTCATATTTACTCTTCATGATTAAGATAGAAAAATCTTCACGAAGATTACTATAAGGATAATCATTCAAAGCGTTTTGAGCTGTAATGATACATGCCTCATAATTATTGCCACCACTGGTACAATTACCAAAATATGAACCGAGATTATAATAAAGCTTTGCATTCAGATACTCCTTACGAATAAGTTTATCCTGCAAATCGAAGAGGCGTTGTTGAGCTGTACTCTTCATCTTCCCTTCTGGGAAAATATCTAAGTAATCTTGGAAAGCAGCAATTGCAGCAATTGTGGGAGTCTGATCAAGACGTGCTTCTGGCGTACCCTCAAAAAGACTCTGACCAATATAAAAGGATGCCATTTCAGCATACCTTCCACGTGGGTAAGTTTGGTAATACTTCTTGAAAGTTTCTGAAGCAGCTTCATAGTCCTTCAATCCATATTCACCCATTGCCAACATATAAAGGCATTCCTCAGCATTATCAGTACCCTTTTCAATTGTTACAAGATCCTGTAACAAAGGAACAGCAAAGCCGTATTTACCCTTTGCGAAACACTCTTTAGCAAACTCATACTTATAATTGTTATCAGTTGTCTTGTAGACCTGATTATATTCATGAGCACAACTTGTTAAGAGCAAAGCAACACAAATGCCTATTAAAAAACTCTTCTTCATATATTAATTTTGAAATGCAAAGTTACACATTATTCTATAAATACACAAAGGCACCTTGCTTTTTTAGCAAAAAATCACTATTAATGAGATACTATCACTTGATTTTCGTACCTTTGCCAGCCAAAGATTGTTCTCCTTTTTACAGATATAATGAACTTCAAATTAACATCAAAATATAAGCCTACGGGTGACCAGCCCGAGGCTATTAAGGAATTGACCGAGGGATTAGAACGTGGAGATAAAAGCCAAGTTTTATTAGGAGTAACGGGATCAGGTAAGACGTTTACAGTAGCCAATGTGATTGCAAACGTGAATAAGCCAACGCTTATCCTATCACATAACAAGACTCTAGCAGCCCAACTTTACGAGGAAATGAAAGCGTTTTTCCCAGAGAATGCTGTGGAATATTATGTCTCGTATTATGATTATTACCAGCCTGAAGCTTACTTACCAACAACCGATGTTTACATTGAGAAAGATCTTGCTATAAATGATGAAATAGACAAGCTAAGACTTTCTGCTGTTTCTTCTCTATTATCAGGTCGCAAAGATGTAATTGTAGTCTCATCTGTTTCATGTATATATGGTATGGGTGCTCCAATCGCAATGAAGGAGAATGTCATCCATATCAAGAAAGGGCAAATCATCGATCGAAATGAGTTTTTACGACGCCTCGTTGATTCCTTATACACGCGAAATGATATTGATTTACAACGCGGAAACTTCCGAGTAAAAGGAGACACTGTCGATATAGCAATGGCTTACAATGACAATATCTTGCGCATTACTTGGTGGGACGATGAGATTGATACTATCGAAGAAGTTGACCCAATAGCATTCCATAGAATTGCCACTTTTGATGATTATGAGCTATATCCAGCAAATCTCTTTGTTACATCAAAAGAACAGACAGAAGGTGCTATCCGACAGATACAGGATGATATGGTAAAGCAAGTTGACTTCTTTACTCAACTGGGGGACAATATCAAGGCACAACGCATAAAGGAGCGGGTTGAATATGACATTGAGATGATTAAGGAACTTGGTCATTGTTCTGGTATTGAGAACTATTCGCGTTACTTCGATGGTAGAGAGGCAGGACAGCGACCTTATTGCCTACTTGATTTCTTCCCAAAAGATTACCTGATGGTCATTGATGAGAGCCATGTAAGCGTACCTCAGATTTCGGCAATGTACGGTGGTGACCGAGCACGTAAGACAAACCTTGTTGAATATGGATTCCGTTTACCTGCGGCTTTTGACAATCGACCATTAAAGTTTGAAGAGTTCCATAACTTGATTCACCAAATTATCTATGTATCTGCAACACCTGCTGACTATGAGTTAAAAGAATCAGAAGGTGTTGTTGTTGAGCAATTAATTCGACCTACAGGATTACTTGATCCCGAGATTGAGGTTCGTCCTTCAGAGAATCAGATTGATGATTTAATGAACGAGATTGTTATTCGTGCAGAAAAGGAGGAACGAGTATTGGTAACAACCTTAACAAAGCGAATGGCGGAGGAGTTGACGGAATACTTACTCAATCATGACATCCGAACAGCCTATATCCATAGTGACATTGCCAGTCTTGATCGCGTCAAAATCATCAATGATTTGCGAGCAGGTCTATATGACGTCCTTGTTGGTGTGAACCTACTGCGTGAAGGACTTGATCTCCCGGAAGTATCGCTTGTCGCCATACTTGATGCGGACAAAGAAGGATTCCTCCGTAGTCATAGAAGTCTAACGCAGACAGCCGGACGTGCAGCCCGTAACGTAAACGGAAAGGTTATAATGTATGCCGATAACATAACCGAAAGTATGCAGCGAACCATTGATGAGACAATGCGAAGACGCATGAAACAGCTCAAATATAACGAGGAACATCACATCACACCAAAGCAAATTGTCAAGGCGATTAAGGATACTTTGCCAACAACGGGACGCTCTACAACGGCACAAGCATTTCCCTTTGCTAAAGGAGCAAAAGGCATATATACCGAACCTACACAATCAATGGCATTTGCAGCCGATCCTATCGTTATGCGGATGACGAAAGAGCAATTAGAGAAGAGTATTGCCAACACAACAGCCCTTATGAAACAAGCTGCGAAAGACCTCGACTTCTTACAAGCTGCGCAATATCGTGATGAGATTATCCGACTACAAAAGCAGCTCGAAACAAAATAAACACAATATCCTTAGACTGAATATCATACTTTAAAGACAGAGTAACACACGAACATATTGCCTTAATATGTAACCATGCCCCTATGTTCCTCTGTTACTCTGTCTCCAAAACTTATGTCATTAAATAATATGTTCTTCTGTCATTTTGTCTCTAAATCCCATGTTCTTCTGTCTCATACAAAAGCCCCACCCCGTTAGCTTGGGGTGAGGCAGTGTTCCACGGAAGCGAGAGAACCAAATTAATACACTAGTTTTGAAAGACATTAATTTCACAATTAATATAATCAATTGTCTTATTACAGAACGATTGATACCCTGAATCAATCTAAAAAATGCTCCCGTGGTATAGAAGCCGACACTAAAGAAAGCCTCCCCAAGCCCCTCCAAAGGAGGGGATGTCCTTATTGCATACAGTTTGAAATAACCATATATATATGAGCGGACTTAGGGACATCCCCTCCTTTGGAGGGGCTTGGGGAGGCTTTCTTGGGTGGGGCTTTTACCCTGCCTGTGGTCCTGTGTGGTCTTCACTCCCCT
>NZ_AJIN01000069.1:0-18819 GCF_000257925.1 Prevotella sp. oral taxon 306 str. F0472 | reverse complement strand
GAAAGGCGGTCGAAATAGAACGAATCTCAAAGGTGTTTAACACCTACGGTCAAGGGTGTTTAACACCCTTGGTCAACAGTGTTAAACACCCTTGATGAAGAGTCTTAAACACCTTTGAAACGAAGTATTGAATACCAATAAAAAAAGAGTTTTAATAACATGATTATCAACCATTTAAAAGTATAATGCTATGGTAGAATTTGAAGTAAAATCAAAGAAACAAACCATCGGGAAGAAGAAGGGGCAGACGGTGTACTACGCTGTGCCTAAGAGTAACCAACACATGACGCTTGACGCGCTTTGCGACATGATTATGGACGAGACATCGCTCTCGCGCGGTGACGTGATGAACACGCTTATCACGCTGGGCAAGATGGCGTGCCGCTCGTTGAAGATGGGTGCCAGTATTGACCTCGGTGACCTCGGTTCGCTTCGCATTTACTTTCCTCCAAAGATGATGGACAATCAGAAAGATGTAACGGCTGCCACACTGAAGAAACCAAAGATTGTCTTTACTCCTAAGAATAGGATGCGTGAGGCTGCAAATGCTGTGGAGGTGTCAGTGGATAATCCTGCTAGGAAGAAAGAGCCAGCGAAAGAACCAGAGAAGAAGGAGAATAAAGAAGAGAATGGACCTGTAGCAGGTTAGGAAAGAAAGCCTCCCCAAGCCCCTCCGCAGGAGGAGATGTACCTACGGGGGCTAGTTAGGATATGTGCCACGGGAGCATTTAAGATAGATTCAGGGTCTCAAACGTTCTGTAATAAGACAATTCGATTATATTAATTGTGAAATTAATGTCTTTCAAAACTAGTGTATTAATTTGGTTCTCTCGCTCTCGTGGTACGGCCTCACCCCCAGACGGGGTGAGGCTTTTCTTTATAAGACAGAAGGACACGGATAAAGACATAGTAACATACGAACACAAGGTTATAGTAACAGAGTTTTTAGACATAATGCCATAGAGACATAATTTTTCAATGACATGATTTGAGGAGACATAGTAACTCTAAGTTTGCAGGAAGAAACTTAAAGTTACTTTGTCTCTGATACAAACAACTTGTTTATTTGTCCACTCGTTGACTTGTCTACTTTCAAGAATGCCTCATCCAATTTGTAAAATACATGGTTTTGCTATCTTTATGTTACAAAAAGAGAAAAAGATGTTCACAAGAAGAAGGTTTTAATCTAAAGTCTTGCTTTTATAGTTTAGTTTTAGTACTTTTGTGGTGGAAATCACTTAAAATCTTAATACGCAGATTAGAAAATTATAAAAAGAAGTAAATCCAATAATAGATTCTTATGATTGACGTAATAAAAGTAGCTTCTTATATCTACAAAAGATATAAAGATGAGAAGAATATGGAGATAGATCAAATGAAACTTCATAAACTTCTGTATTTTTCTCAGCGCGAATCTATTATTCGTACAGGTCAGCAGATGTTCAAAGAACAGTTTGAGGCATGGAAGTATGGACCTGTAATTGTAAAGGTTCGTGACAAATACAAATCTAAGGCACTCAATGAAATGCCAACAGAAGCAGAGTTGGCGCCTTACCAAGAGTCGCTTAATTTTGTTTTTCAGAATTATGCGTCTAAGGATTCATGGTCTTTGAGTATTCTTGCACATGGAGAAAGTTCTTGGCAGAATGCTCGTGAAGGTTATGGACCAGACGACCGTTGCAATGTTCCAATGAATCTTGATGATATTAGAAATGATGCAGAACGTATAAAAATGCGTAGATTCTATTTTGACGAAATATTACCTCAAATCAAGAAAAATAACTAAATGTCTATACTAATAGAAAAAGCATTAGCCTTAATTGATGACCTTGAGATAAGAAGAGCACGAGAAATAGATGAGAGTGTTTTGCGCTCTATGACTGGTCCCATTATTGATGGGCAAGAGCAGAAACATATCAAGGACTGTTTTACCTCTAAAATCCGTTTAGAAGATGATAAGAAAGGTCATCTTTCTTCTTTCGTTGTGATGTCTCCAACCAATATTCCTTTAATCTTTTTCTCCTTAAGATGTGGTGAATTATTTCAGGTTGCTCAACCTGAGAAAATGCATATTGGCTACGAGGCTATAAAAGCCTACTATAGACTTGAAAGAAAACAATATAGTTCTGAAGAAGAAAGAAGTCAGCTTATAGAGGCTATGAAGAGAGCCATGGAAAAAGGTATGACACCTGATGAAATGAAGTACTTATATGATAAGAAGAATAGTTGGAATAAAGATGAAGAACTTGAGCATACGGAAGCTGTCACTAAAGTACGCAATTCTTTTCCTGCTGTAGAATTGAAATTGTTTGGAACTAACGAAGCAGGAAAAGAGTATTGGAAGTCATTAGGTCTCCCAAAGGAGATAAAGATGGGAGAAACATTATTTTGGTTAAAGGTAGTGGATACTCTTGAGCAGATGCACAAATACGTAGGTTGTCAATATGTATATTTGTTTGCAGCTGACAAAGAAGCTGATGGACAGTTGGTTCAGTATTATAGAGTGCGTCTTGGATTTAAGTCTGATGCAAGTTTATCAGCTAATAAACCTGAATTCGATTGGCAATGTCAGTTTCTTTTCCAAGGTATAGAGGACTTATTTAATAGAAGAATGTTGTTTAAAAACTTGCTTAAGGGTTATGGAGATGAGTAGATGAGTGGACGAGTTGTTTGTTTAAAAAGATAAACTCGTTGACTTGTCGACCTTCCATGTTACCCTGTCTCTCTTCGCAAGCAACTTGTTTACTTGTCTGCTCGTTGACTTGTCTACTTTCTATGTCTTTTAAAGCAGCTACTATGTCCTCAAGCGGGAATAAATCGTTTAAATAGGATGTTAATATCTTTTTTTTTCGTACATTTGCAGTCACACGAAGCTAGGGATGTCTTAGCTACACAACAACAACGACAATATGGATGACGAAATAAAAGACATGGACGAGCTTGCTCCTGCCGATGAGGTGCAAGGAAAGGAAACTCATTCTGACTACAAGCCTGCCGACAGGTTTGACGCTGCTGCAGTGCATCACCTCTCTGGTATGTATAAGAATTGGTTTTTAGATTACGCCAGTTATGTAATCCTTGAACGTGCCGTTCCGCATATCGAAGATGGTTTAAAACCTGTTCAACGCCGTATTCTCCATTCGATGAAGCGCATGGATGATGGACGATACAATAAGGTTGCAAACATTGTGGGGCATACCATGCAATTCCATCCACACGGCGATGCATCCATCGGAGACGCTTTGGTGCAGTTAGGACAGAAGGATTTGCTCATTGACACACAAGGGAATTGGGGCAATATACTTACTGGTGACCGTGCAGCTGCGCCTCGTTACATTGAAGCTCGCCTATCCAAGTTTGCCTTGGAAACTGTTTTTAATCCTAAGACAACCGAATGGCAACTCTCATACGATGGTCGTAACAAAGAGCCTATCACACTTCCTGTAAAGTTCCCATTACTTCTTGCACAAGGAGCGGAGGGTATCGCCGTTGGTTTATCATCAAAGATTCTTCCTCACAACCTCAATGATATCTGTGAAGCAGCAGTGCAATACTTACGGAATGAGGACTTTCATCTCTATCCAGACTTCCCTACTGGCGGAAGTATTGACGCTGCGAAGTATAATGACGGACAGCGTGGTGGTGTATTAAAGGTGCGTGCCAAAATAGAGAAACTTGATAACAAGACCCTCGTCATACGTGAGGTTCCTTTCACCAAGACGGCTAATTCTCTTCAAGAGTCTATCACAAAAGCAGTAGAGAAAGGTAAGATTAAGGTTCGCAAAGTGGAGGATATGACCGCCTCTGAAGTTGAGATTCAACTCCACCTCACCCCTGGCACATCCAGTGACAAGACCATTGACGCCCTTTATGCCTTCACTGATTGCGAGATAAACATATCTCCTAATTGTTGTGTCATTGAAGACAATAAACCTAAGTTCTTGACTATCTCCGATGTTCTTCGCAATTCCGTAGAACATACAAAGGCGTTGTTGAAGATGGAGTTGGAGATTCGCAAACACGAACTAGAGGAACAACTCTTCTATAACTCATTGGAACGTATCTTCATTGAAGAGCGTATTTATAAGGAGAGGAAGTTTGAGACAGCAAAGAACTTAGACGAAGTTGTAGCCTTTGTTGATGCTAAATTAGAACCTTATAAGAAGACCTTTATTCGCGAAGTAACCCGTGAGGACATCCTCCGCCTACTGGAGATTAAGATGCAGCGAATACTGAAATTTAATAAAGATAAGGCTGACGAACTCATTCAGAAGATAAAGGCTGAGATTGCAGAAATAGATAAGGATCTTAGCGAGATGGTGCGTGTTACCATCGAATGGTTCACTCATTTGAAGGAGAAATATGGTAAGGATCACCCTCGCCACACCGAGATAAAGAGCTTCGATACCATCGTTGCAGCGAAAGTAGTTGATGCTAACGAGAAGTTATACATAGATAGTAAGGCTGGATTCATTGGTACTGGACTTAAGAAGGCAGAGTTTGTTCAAAACTGTTCAGACCTTGATGACGTCATTATCTTCTATCGCGATGGTAAGTATAAGGTAATTCGTATTGCCGACAAGGTGTTTGTGGGTAAAGGAGTTATACATCTTCAGGTATTCAAGAAGAATGATAAACGCACCATCTATAACGTTGTTTATCGTGATGGAAAGACTGGTCCTTACTATATTAAACGCTTTAATGTCACCTCCATTACACGTGACAAAGAGTATGACTTAACCTCTGGTACAGATGGATCAAGGATCTTCTACTTCACAGCTAACCCTAATGGCGAGGCCGAACTGATAAAGATAACCCTCGATCCGAACCCTAACAAGCCAAAACAAAACATCTTTGTTGAGTATGACTTTGCTTCTGTGCTTATCAAAGGACGTACGGCTAAGGGCAAGCTACTCACAAAGAAGAACGTTCATCGTATCTCATTGAAGAGTCACGGACACTCAACACTGGGCGGACGAAAGGTTTGGTTTGATCCAGATATCAACCGAATCAATTACGAAGAGCATGGTCGTTTCCTCGGGGAGTTCGCTGATCAAGACAATATACTCGTCGTCTTGAAGAATGGGGAGTTCTATATTACAAACTTCGATGCAAGCAATCACTACGAAGATAACATCCTTCGCATAGAGAAATTCATTGCAGATAAACCATGGACTGCCGTTATCTATGATGCAGACAATCAAGGTTATCCTTACCTAAAACGCTTCCAAATGGAGGCAACAAAGCGTCATCAGAATTTCATTGGAGATAATCCTAACTCACAAATGGTACTCTTGACGGACGTTGCTTACCCTCGCATTCAAGTGACCTACGGCGGGGTGGATGCATCAAGAGGTACTGAAGAGTTTGATGCAGAGCAATTTGTTGGTGTCAAAGGATTCAAAGCTAAGGGTAAACGACTTACCACTTGGAAAGTAGATAAGATTGAGGAACTTGAGCCAACACGCTTCCCAGAAGAAGAGAAGAAGGATAATAACGATGAGGGAGATAATGGAGATAATACTCAAGAAGAGCCTACAACAACTCCAATAGAGGAGAATCTCGACCCTGATGCAGGTAAATCTCAACAACAAGTGATTGATGAGATAACTGGGCAACTCAACTTGTTTACAGATGAATAACATGATATTCCCACTTATAGAGACTTGATGTGAATGTTTCTATAGGTGGGATTTTCTCATTAACGGAACTTATGCCTATGAAACTAAAGACTCTTTTTTTACGTAAAACAAACTTCTTTATAACGTTTCTCTTACTCTCTTCAGCAACCTTACAAGCCCAAGACACCTTATATAATAATAAGGTGATAAGCAATGCACAAATGTTGGGTATTGGTACAGCTAACGTCCTTGACACTTACTTATCACAAGAGAAATACAACGGAACAGAGCTTAGATACATCTCACATACAGTGCGTGAGAATGGTAGCAGGGGGTCACGAGAACTGATACATCAAGCTCAATTACTCTATGCACACAATCGACGAGACAATAATAACGAATTAGGAGGCTATTACAACTTCCAATATAACTGGCAATATGTCATCAATAAATGGACTATCGGCAATGGAGACTTACGCTTGAAAGCTGGTGGAGGAATTGACACAAGGCTTGGTTTCCTTTATAACACAAGTAATGCCAATAATCCAGCACAATCTTATGGACAACTAAACATCGCTCCTAATGTTACAGCTGATTATCGTTTTCACCTTTGGAACAAGCCTTTCTGTCTCCGTTATGAATTACAAATACCACTCATTGGATTAGCTTTCTCACCTAATTATGGGCAGAGTTATTATGAGATATTCACGAAAGGTAATTACGATCACAACCTCGTTTTCACAACTCCCATCAATGCTCCTTCACTCCGACAGATGGTTACAATTGATTTTACATTGCATCATACCACCCTCCGTCTTGGCTATCTTGGCGATTACCAACAGGCTAAGATGAACGGATTACGCCAGCACACGTGGAGCAATCTATTTGTATTGGGTATCGTAAGAACATTTTCTATCAATAAAATATTGCCATGAGAAGAATCCAATCTACCATCAGTTATATCACAACGAGCCTCCTTCTGCTCCTCTTGTTGTGCTCTGTTACGAGCTGCATTGATAATGAAGAGTATGCCAACAATCCACGTGGAAACTTTGAAGCATTATGGAAGATCATGGATGAACATTATTGTTTTTTCTCACAAAAGGGAATAGATTGGCAAGAAGTTCATCAACGTTATGCCAAACAGTTCGACGCATCCATGAATGAGAAACAGCAGTTTGAAGTTTTAACGAATATGCTTTCAGAACTCAAAGATGGGCATGTCAATCTTTATACCTCTTTTAATATCGGACGTTATTGGGCGTGGAGAGACAACTATCCAAAGAATTATTCTGACTCGCTGGAGCGTAAATACCTGAAGAGTGATTATCTCATTGCAAGCGGATTAGACTATACTGTCTTTGATGACAACATTGGTTATATACGCTGCGAGAGTTTCCAAAATCCTATTGGGGCTGGTAATTTAGATGACATTCTACTGCATCTTCAACCTTGCAATGGGCTTATTATCGATGTAAGGAACAATGGAGGTGGACAGTTAAGTAATGCTGAAGAACTGGCAGCAAGGTTCACGAATAAGGAGGAGCTTGTTGGTTATATCCAGCATAAAACAGGTCCCGGTCATAACGACTTTTCATCACTTCAACCAGAATACCTCACTCCCGGAAAGGGTATTCGATGGCAGAAACCAGTCGTTGTATTGACTAATCGTAGTGTATTCTCTGCTGCCAACGAGTTCGTGAAGTATATGAAGTGTTGCCCAAACGTTCACATCGTTGGTGATAAAACAGGTGGCGGAGCAGGTTTACCCTTCTCTTCCGAACTACCCAATGGATGGTCGGTTCGTTTCTCCGCATGCCCCATGTATGATCGAGATAAGCAAATGACAGAATTTGGTATTGACCCTGATCACAGGGTAGACATCACAGAATCGGACCTCATCAAAGGCAAGGATACGATTATCGAGTTTGCTCGTAAACTCCTTGCAAAGTAATAGAACCAACCCTTCAATCTCCAGAAAGAAGAGCTTGAAGGGTTGGTTTTATAAAAGGATAATGCCCATCTTAAAACCGCCAAACACTAGTGTTATTTTTAATTGGGGTTGCTATCACATTTAACATTTGCATTAATTATCTAATTATGACCATCTTATTTATTCTAAAAAGATGACAGAAATGACAGGAAAAACGTTTTTCGTCATCTCCAAGTAAAACGTATTTAGAATTGACTTCGCAGCTACATAACCTTCTCATACACAGACATTATAGTTGCGAAACAACTATAATATAACATAAACAACAGTCACAATGAAGCAAGGATACATATTAGTTCTTTATTATAAAACGATTAGAAAAGAAATTCATAAACATTTGGTTATATCCAAAACATTATGTATCTTTGCACTCGTTATGCGCCTGTGGCGGAATTGGTAGACGCGCTAGACTTAGGATCTAGTAACTTACGTTGTGCAGGTTCGAGTCCTGTTAGGCGCACAAAAAAGAGCTAAGCATCATTGATGATTAGCTCTTTTTTATTCTATATATACATGTCAACATTGAAACCTCATGGTTTGACCTATTAGTAATCGCCCTCATTACTCATCATCAACATCAGCCCACACAACACGAGCACCAGATGCCATGTCTTGAATCTTCTTCCCCTTCCTACCGTCACGAGCACCAGAAGGAACAAACTTGCACTTTATACCCTTGATATTACGCTTAAGATTGAAGTCTTCTCGATTCTCTACAGGTTCACTCTCTACGCTGAGATGAAAACGACCTAAGCCATCAAGAACAACCGTTTCACCCTGGCGAAGACGATAAGAGATCTCATCTATAAGGGCTACAACAAGCCCTCGAACGTCACCACGAGTAAAAGATGTGCTCTCCTGAATAGCATCAGCTAACTCTTCAGTGGACACTTCGCCAGCACTAACTGTTCGTGCATACCAATGCCCAGCACCCTTTTTATCTTTAAACTTACTCTGTTCTAATCTGATTTGAATTGACATAATATTATATTTATCTAGTTACTCTATTGGTTAAACAACTTCAATTGGAATCTATCAATAGGCTGAGCTACGTTGCTTCCAATGGTGGCCTGCAAAGGGGAGAGCTTCTTCAATCTTTCAATAAAGCCCCGACCTTTCTTCCAAGTCAGCTGCAAATATAATAAAAAAGGGCACCTTCTGCAAGAAAAAATAGATTATTTTTTTATATACGGCATCATCTCTTCCCTTATTGTTAGCCCCCTTCTGTTCTATAAGTTATGGTTAATTTGAAGATAGATAAATCTGTTGAATGAATTAAAAAAGTAAAAACAGCGTGTTAGAAACATAGTTTTTCGTATATTTGCAAGCACACTAATAACAATAAATAAAGGTAAAGATAATGTTGAATAAGAAGTTTCTTTCAGCTACCTTCATAGCTTTAGCAATTACAGGTAGCGTTGCTTTTGCTGCAGTCCAGCAGGGAAAGGTGATGTATAAACAAGCAGATGGAACATACGTAGTGAACACCACGACCCTAACTCCAAATGTGAAGGGATTTAAGGGGGCTACTCCTGTGGAGGTTTATATCAAGAATAACAAGGTTGTAAAGGTTGTTCCATTGGCAAATCATGAGTCACCTCGATACTTCAACACGGTGAAGCAGAACCTACTTCCTAAGTTTGAAGGAATGAAAGTGGCTAAGGCTGCAAAGGCAGAGCAGGTTGATGGTGCAACAGGTGCTACATTCTCTTCACGTGCAATAAAGGCTAATGTGGCTGCTGCAGTGGCTTATTACAAGAAGAATAAGTAAAGTTTTATCGACTAAATAAGTAGAAATTATGATCAGATTAAACGCTTTTTTCAAGGTAAAAGAGGGTGTTACGACAGCTCAAGTGAAGGCTCTTGCAGACGAATTAGTGGAAATCTCTCGAAAAGATGAGGGCAACAAGGGTTACGATCTATTTGAGAGTGCAACCCAACCGGGTGTTTTCATGTTTTGTGAAACATGGGAGAATAAGGCTTGCTTAGCCCGTCATGCCCATTCAGAGCACTTCACTCGCATTGTTCCAGAGATTGAGAAGCTGACGGAAGGAGGCTTGAGTATAGAACAGTTCGAGCGTTAAAAAAGCCTCACCCCCTCTCCGAACCAACGGTCACTGACCGAAGGGAAGTAATGGAGAGGGGAGTAGATAGTACTAAATCTTGCGTTCTTTCGATAGAATAGAGATTGTTCCTTTGGGAGGTATCGTACGTCTATTATAAAAGTAAAAGAGTTCATTTGCTATCATGCAAATGAACTCTTTTATTTTATCTATACGTTCCTAACCTTATAAGCAAATGTTTTCAATGCTTGATTTATGGGTATCCTTTCCTCTAAGCAAGTCTTACTAATCACTCCCCTCTCCATTCGGAGAGGGGGCGGGGGTGAGGCTTTTTTATAGTCTCTACCCTTACTTCACATCCCCCACCTTAATCAGATACTCTGCAATCTGCACTGCATTCAATGCCGCACCCTTACGTATCTGATCGCCAGTAAGCCATAGCGTGTTACCGTTGTCATCGGCTAGATCTTTACGAATACGACCTACATAGACATCGTCCTTACCAGCACTCTCAAGTGGCATTGGGTACACATAATGCTGCGGATCATCAACGAGTGTTACGCCAGGAGCCGCCTTCAATGCCTCACGAATCTCCTCAACAGATAGCGGGCGTTCGGTCTCGAACCATACAGCCTCCGAATGGCTGCGGAGGGAAGAGACGCGAACACAGGTCGCAGAAGTGCGTACATCGGAGTGCATTATCTTACGCGTCTCATTAAACATTTTCATTTCTTCCTTCGTATAATCGTTCTCTGTCATCTTATCTATTTGTGGAATGACATTGTAAGCGAGCTGGTGTGGAAACTTCTCAATGGTCTTTACCTCACCAGTCTCAACCAGTTCCTTGTATTGCTGTTGCAGTTCTTGCATGGCAGCAGCGCCCGCACCCGATGCACTCTGGTAACTACTGACGTGCACCTTCTTGATATGACTGAGCTTATCGATAGGGTTTAAGACAACAACCATCATAATCGTTGTACAGTTAGGGTTGGCTATAATGCCACGAGGACGTATGAGGGCGTCCTCCGGGTTGATCTCTGGAACAACCAAAGGAACATCTGCATCCTGACGGAACTGGCTGGAGTTATCAATCATCACAGCACCGTATCGGGTGATCGTATCGGCAAACTCGGCTGAAGTACCACCGCCTGCGCTGGTGAAAGCAATGTCTACATCCTTGAAATCGTCGTTATGCTGGAGTAGTTTTACTTCATATTCTTTACCCTTAAAAACGTACTTCTTGCCTGCAGAACGCGTTGAACCAAAGAGTACAAGGTCGTCCATTGGGAAATTCCTTTCCGCTAAGATGCGTAGGAACTCCTGCCCAACTGCACCGCTAGCACCCACAATTGCTACTTTCATATACTTTGTTTTTATTGTTTTCAATTAATCACTTGTACTTGCAAAAGTACTATTTTTCTTGTAATACAAGCTACAATCTGTCTTTCTTTTAGCCTTTGGTGGGTTATATTTGCCTATATTCAACTTCTTTTGTAACTTTGACCTCGGATTTAATAGAGTACATCTATAACTAAAAACACTTAAGAAGAAGAGAAGTAAGAAGGCTTGAGTTGAACAATCTAAACAATTATAACAATGAATAATACTACACAAGAACCCGAACTTCCAAGCAAAGAGCATTTGTTTGAAGAGAGTTGCTTAATCATCGATGAGGCGCAACATGAGGCGTATCATGCCGTGAATATCGCCCTACTGAAGCGTAATTGGCTGTTAGGGAAGAGGCTGAATGAGGAGCTATTAAAGTATTCCCGTGCTGATTATGGCAAGCGAGTTATACAAGAGTTAAGCGGTCTGCTTGTACAGAAATATGGTAAGGGTTTCTCTAAGAGTAACCTTTATAACTACATACTCTTTAATCAACTTTACCCAGACATATTCCAGTTGTCGACTGGAAAATCGGCTCGGCATGACATTCTCCAGTCGGTGACTGGAAAATCTTCCATTCGTCTCACTTGGACGCATTATAGCGTATTGTTGCAGGTTCGAGACGATGAGGCAAGGGCATGGTATGAGCAGGAAGCAGTTACAGAGGGATGGAGCGTTAGGACACTCCAGCGTAACGTGAGTAGCCAATACTACTATCGTCTATTGCAATCTCATCATAAGGAGCTGATAAGAGAGGAGATGCTGGAAAAAAGCAGTCCACTTGTTGAGAAGTTGGAATTCATTAAAAGCCCTGTTGTTGCAGAGTTCTTAGGATTCACACCGAATACTTCTTTTACGGAAACAGACCTCGAGAGCAGTATTATCAGTAATCTCCAGAAGTTCATCATGGAGTTAGGAAAAGGCTACGCATTCGTTGGGCGCCAGCAACATATCCATACGGAGAAGGAGGATTATTACATCGACTTGGTCTTTTATAACTACTTCCTAAAGTGCTTCGTATTGATGGATCTAAAGACATCAAAGGTTACGCACCAGGATGTGGGGCAGATGGATATGTATGTCAGGATGTTTGATGAGCTCAAGCGGACGGATGGCGATAACCCGACCATAGGTATTCTTTTATGTTCGGACACGGATGAAGACATTGCACGATACTCCATACTCCACGATAGTAAACAACTTTTTGCAACAAAGTATAAGCTTTATCTACCCACACAAGAGGAACTGAAGGCAGAGATAGAAGCACAGAAAGCGCAGTTTTACTTACAATTTAAAGGGCAAAATAAGTAGTGATAATTTACGCTCTGGCATATATATAAAGGATATAAAATGGGTTTCATCCCTTGAAGCAATATACCTGTTTAATAGTTGGAAGTACCTTTACCTATTGTAAAGCACAAGCAGGGGAATCGAAATGTATATGTTTAGCATTTCTTTTCCGCTGCTTTTCTTTTTGTTTCTTCGGTGTTCTGTATTGTTTTGAGGCGTAAGTAATAGTATTATCTAAGTGTGACAATTAATTATCTAAGCGTGATAATTAGTTATCTAAGTCTGATAAAACTTTATCACGCTTAGATAATAAGAAAAGATAGGCATTCCGCAAATACAGATTCAGCGTATAAATAATGTGCGAGGTGTATGAAAAGAATGTGGAGAGCGTATATAAGTCTGCTGAACACGACCTACAGACTTAATTTTTGGCTTATATAACCTATGAATATATGCAAAGATGGAATGTTGCCAAACTTTTTTAGTAACTTTGCAAGCAACAAGTTAATAGACATTCATGTTGCATTTATCACAGTATTTTCCTATAGCTGACCCGACACTGATATTCTTTGTAGTGCTTTTGATGATACTTATTTCACCTATCATCATGGGACGATTGCGCATACCTCATATCATTGGTATGGTGTTGGCAGGAGTTATCGTTGGTAAATACGGGCTGAATATATTGGAGCGTGATGCTTCATTCGAGTTATTCGGGCGTGTTGGCTTGTATTATATCATGTTCTTAGCGGGGCTTGAGATGGATATGGAGGGACTGAAGAAGAATCGTAATCGGGTGATGATCTTCGGACTGTTAACCTTCCTTTGTCCGTTTATTATGACTTATCTGATGGGTGTTAGCTTGTTGAGTTATACGCCATTAGCCGCATTGTTACTCGCTGCTATTATGGCGTCGAACACGCTGATAGCCTATCCGATTGTGGGAAGATATGGACTGACACGGCACACAAGTTCGACGTTGAGTGTTGGTTCTTCCATGATGGCACTCTTCATTGCTTTGATCGTGATGGCATCAATCGTCAATAGCTATCATGGCGGTGGGGGAGTTGGCTTCTGGTTGTTCTTCGTTGTGAAGTTTGTTGTTTATTGTGCTGGACTAATCTTCTTTATACCCCGTCTTGCTCGTTGGTTCTTGCGCCGTTATTCTGATGCTGTTATGCAGTTTATCTTCATCTTAGCGGTTGTATTCCTTTCGGCTTCTTTATCTGATGCTGTAGGCTTAGAGGGCATCTTTGGTGCATTCTTGTCTGGTTTGATATTAAATAGATATGTTCCGAAGGTTTCTCCATTGATGAATCGCATAGAGTTTACGGGTAATGCGCTGTTCATTCCTTACTTCCTAATTGGTGTGGGAATGTTGATCAATGTTCGTTTACTCTTCTCAGGCACCAACATCTTATGGGTGGTCTTTTGCCTTGTTGTCTTTGGAACATTGGGTAAGGCAGTGGCGGCATATATTGCCGCAAGACTCTTTAAGATGTCGAAGATGTCGGGACACATGATGTTCGGTCTTACGAGTGCGCACGCCGCAGGTGCTATTGCCATGGTGATGGTGGGGCGTCGCTTGGAGATTTCTCCTGGAGTTTACCTCTTTGGAGATGAGGTGTTGAATGGTATTGTGATTATGATACTCTTCACCTGTATCATATCAACATTGGTTACAGAGTGGGCTGCTCAGCGCATTCGTTTACAAGAGAAAGAGGAACCAGAGATGGTGAAGACGCTTAACGACGAGAAGATTCTTATTCCTGTGAAGTATCCTGAATATGCGGAGAGTTTGGTCTCTATGGCTATAATGATGCGTAATCCACGACTAAAGAAGGAGCTTGTCGCCCTAAATGTAGTGTATGATGATGTAAATATGCGGCATAATCAAGCGGAGGGGCGGCGTTTGTTGGAACAGATTCATCAGTTAGCTAGTTCTTCAGATGTACCAATGACAACTCAGGTGCGCATAGCGGCGAATATTGCCAATGGTATTAAACATGCCTTTAAAGAGTTTCAGGCATCTGAGATACTTATGGGGTTGCACTTCCATAAGGATATAAATAAGAACTTTTGGGGGGAGTTCACACGTAGTTTGTATAATGGATTGAGCCGACAAATTATCATTACTCGTATTACCCAACCCCTGAATACGATAAGAAGAATACAAGTTGCAGTGCCTTCTCGTGCAGAGTTTGAGCCTGGTTTCTATCGTTGGTTAGAGCGATTAGCACGTATGGCAGGTAATTTGGAGTGCCGAATCGTATTCCATGGTCGCCGCGAGAGTTTGCAACTCATAACAGAGTTCATTCGTAATAGATTCCCTAGTGTGCGTGCCGAGTACGAAGAGATGTATCATTGGAAAGAACTTCCAGATTTGGCAACACGTGTGAAAGCTGATCAGCTATTTGTGATCGTCACAGCTCGTAAGGGTACAATTTCTTATAAGAGTGCGATGGAACGATTACCAGAAGAGGTGAATCGCTACTTCAAGGGTAAGACGCTGATGATAATTTTCCCTGATCAGTATGGCAATCGTATGGACGATATGACGTTCGCTCAACCACAACACACGGAGGAACGTAGTGCTTACGAGGCTGTGAGAGAGTGGATTCATAATAAGGTGTAGGAGGGGATTAGGCTAATATGGCTAATAAGCCCAATAACCCCAATAAAAGGATAGAATATGATAGATATTAAGAACATAACCAAGAGTTTCGGTTCACTTCAGGTGTTGAAGGGTATCGACTTGCATATTAATAAAGGAGAAGTGGTGAGCATTGTCGGACCATCAGGTGCTGGTAAGACTACCTTATTGCAGATAATCGGAACACTGGATAAACCTGATAGTGGTTCTATCATTGTCGATGGCATTGACGTTGGTAGTCTTTCGACAGGAAAGTTGAGCGACTTCCGTAACCAACACCTTGGCTTTGTCTTCCAGTTTCATCAGCTCTTACCAGAGTTCACAGCCCTTGAGAACATCATGATTCCTGCCTATATTGCAGGCAGAAAGACGAAGGAAGCACGTCAGCGCGCAGAGGAATTATTAGCGTTTATGGGGTTAAGCGATCGTGCAAGTCATAAGCCCAACGAACTATCAGGCGGTGAGAAGCAGCGTGTGGCAGTGGCTCGAGCATTGGTAAACAATCCAGCTGTCATCCTTGCCGATGAGCCTTCAGGTAGTTTGGACACAAAGAACAAACAAGAGTTGCATCAACTCTTCTTCGATCTCCGCGATAAGTTCGGTCAGACTTTCGTCATTGTTACACATGATGAAGGGCTCGCACATATAACAGATAGAACAATACATCTTAAAGATGGCATGATACAGAATGACATTTGTCAAGAGACAGAATGACTAAAGACATATTTTTTAATGACATATTTCTTTAATGGGATATTTCTGAGGTGAAAGGAATAAGGCACTGTTAAATCTTCATTAAACAGAGATACGATGGGTACAGAGCAGTTGATAAAACTAATTATAAACACCGCCTACGAGGTTCGGAGCCATTTGGTAGCTGGGTATATAGAGTGTGTATATAAGAAGGCTTTGTTGTTAGAACTCGGAGAAGCTGGACTCAAAGTAGAGGATGAAGTAGAGTTGCCTGTGCAATATAAAGGACATGTGATAGGCAATTTCAGAGCAGATATAATAGTAGAAGGAAGCGTTATTATAGAGTTAAAGGCTGTTGCTCATTTGCTACCTGCACACGAGATTCAGCTAGTAAACTATCTTACCATAGCAAAGAAAGACAATGGACTACTTATTAACTTTGGAGCTGCAGAGAGATTAGAAATTAAACGCAAGTATAGAGTTTATACTCCGCATATTTAAAGAATATGTCATTAACTAATATGTCATTAAAAAATATGTCTTTAGTCATTCTGTCTATTTCATTCTTTCTTTGTCATTAACTAATAAGTCATTCTGTCTAAAGTTCATTCTGTCTAAAAACAAAGCATTATGTCTAAAATAAAGCTCGGAGCATATAACACGCTCACGGTATTAAAGGTTGCCTTACGTGAAGGCAATGGTGAACCATTTGGTCTTTACCTCGATGGAGGACCAGAAGGTGAGATTCTCATGCCTCAGAAGTATGTACCAGAAGGTACAGAGATCGGTGATGATATTGAAGTGTTTGTCTATCTTGACCAAGAGGAACGCCCTATTGCTACGACCGAAGAACCTCTGGCGCAGGTGGGCGACTTTGCCTACTTGGAGTGTTCGTGGGTCAATGAGTATGGTGCATTCCTTTCGTGGGGTGTGATGAAAGACCTCTTCTGTCCGTTCCGTGAACAGAAAAAGCGCATGGTAATGGGCAATTCATATATTGTGCATATCCATTTGGACGAGGATAGTTATCGCCTTGTGGCGTCTGCCAAAGTGGAACATTATCTTGACGAACGTCGACCACGTGATTATAAGCATGGGCAGGAGGTTGATCTTCTCGTATGGCAGAAGACTGATCTTGGCTTTAAGGTGATTGTTGATAACCAGTATCCTGGACTTATCTATGAGGATCAGGTGTTCCAATATGTTCATACTGGCGACCGATTGAAAGGTTACATATCCACTGTTCGCCCCGATGGAAAGATTGATTGTACGCTTCAACCCACAGGGCAGCAGCATGCAGAAGACTTTGCTGAGGTGCTCCTTCAGTATCTCCGTGAGCATAATGGCATCTGCGACCTTGGTGATAAGAGTGAGGCAGAAGATATCAAGCGACGTTTCCAGGTGTCGAAGAAAGTCTATAAGCGAGCTATTGGCGACCTTTACAAGCGCCGACTCATCACCGTTGAACCATTGGCTATACGCTTAGTCGGCGAGCAATGATTCTTCTAACTCGCTTTTTTTGCAGACCAAATAAAGGATAATAAAATACAATGCAGAATCAATTTTCAAGAACCCAACTTCTTCTTGGTAAGCCTGCCATCGACACCTTAAATGGTAGTCGCGTGGCTGTTTTTGGTGTTGGAGGCGTCGGTGGCTATGTTGTAGAAGTATTAGCACGCAGTGGCGTGGGTGCTATTGATGTTATTGATGACGACCGTGTTTGTCTGACAAATGTCAATCGTCAACTTCTTGCCACCACTCGAACAGTGGGAAAACATAAAGTAGATGTAGCAGAAGAGCGTATTCACTCCATCAATCCTCGTTGTATTGTTCGGAAATATCAGACCTTCTATTTACCCGACAATGCCGATCAATTCGACTTCTCACATTATGATTATGTCATTGATTGCATTGATACAGTAACAGCTAAGCTCGATCTCATCTATCGTTGTCATGAGTTGAATATCCCATTGCTCTCTTGCATGGGTGCTGCTTATAAGCTCGATGCCACGCAGTTTCGTGTGACTGACATATTCAAGACTATCAACGACCCACTGGCGAAGGTGATTCGCAAGAAACTTCGTAAGACTAAGATAAAGCACCTGAAGGTGGTGTACAGTCCAGAGGAACCACTTGAGAGTATAGAGCAACCCGAAATTTCTTGTCGTTTCCACTGCATCTGCCCAGATAAAGATATGCGTAAGTGCACCGACCGCCATACTATCCCAAGTTCTAATGCGTGGGTTCCAGCCACTGCGGGGCTAATTGCTGGTGGAGAAGCTGTGAAAGATCTTGTCAATCTTGCCCACACTATGCGCATCCGCCCTGAAGATGAGGCTACAAGTGAGCCTGCTCGAATCGCTCGTGAGCGTGCAGCAAAGATGTTGGAAGAGCATAAACGGCTCAAAGCAGAGAAGGCTGCTGCAGAAAAGTAATGTATTTATATTGTATATATTAAGGGGTATAAGTTTTTCTGTCATCGTTAGAAAGACATAATCCTAAGACTACTTAAGAAAATAAAAGAGCATTTGGTGATGTTACAATCTCCAAATGCTCTTTGTTTTTGTTGTGTTTTATGTCAAATTATACCATGAGATTACTCATAAACGAATGTGAAGTCTTTCTTTGCAGTTAGCGTATTACCTACAAAGCAAGTCTTTAGAGCGATATGCTCAAACTTCTTACGTTGCTTCTCGTCAAATGAAGCTTTCAGATGAAAGGTGATTGGAATACGTGAAACAGCGAAAGTCTCCATATCTTCTTCTATCTGACCAATCTCAGCATAGCAACCAGAAAAATCTTCGCCACCCCGTTCTGCTTGCAATCCCATCATCGTCAGCGCACATGCAGCCAGTGCATTGCCCAATAACTCAACAGGATTTTGATTTTCACCCAATCCTCCTACAGCCTTACCAGCATCAGTATTTATGGTTACAGCAGACCTAACGTGTGTTGCTTCAACTCGCCCTTTCCCTTGATAAATTGCTTTTGTAACTGTCATAATTGTATCTTTTAAATTAGTAACTAAAGTTTCCCACCCAAATAAATAGATAGAAAAATAACAGTTTGTCGAATTTTCTTTGTAAATTAGTAATCGCTAAAGAACTGATTTTAAAGACA
>NZ_AJIN01000068.1:0-2814 GCF_000257925.1 Prevotella sp. oral taxon 306 str. F0472 | reverse complement strand
AAGAAAATTAAAATTGTTCGCGAAGAATTTCGAATTTCTTCGCGAACAATTTTTTTGTTGTTTTAGCAGAATCTCAAAACTCCTTTATCACCCTTCTGTTACAGGACCAGAAGGCTCTGTTCCTTCTGCTTTCTTTTTCTCTTTCTTTCCCTTCTTTTCTTTCTTCTCCTTTGGTGCTACTTGCTCATACGTAACATCATTCAGTGTAAAATACTTCGCAGAGGCAAGGAACTTTATAACAGGTTTCTCGATATGCTGCTGTGCACGGAACTGCTCAACAGTCTCTACCGCCTTGCTCTTAAACGAGGGAGTCAACGTTCCCATGTCGCCAAACTCCACAATGTCACCATTGGCTACGATGTCACGGGCGGTTTCACTTGCAAGATTCAGCACGGCTGCCACCTCCTGCGCATTAAAGGTTGTTGACTTAGCAATGCGTTCGCAAAAGTTGCGGAAGTCTACACGGTGCCTACCAGTTGGACGAGCAACAATTACAGTCTTTCCAGCCTGTTTGCCGATGTTTAGCTTCTGCTCTCTCAAGAAAAATTGAATTGGTTTATTTGCCATATTGTTATTAAGGTGGTCTCTCTTTGTGATAGCTCCGTGGGCTCGAGACCTTTTAACCCTCGGAGCGTTGTTTATAATATTATTGTTTGCTATAAAATCTTACTTTATAACTACCTGAGAAAGAATGTTTTTTCTCCATTTTAATTAGATTAAAACCATATCACTTTTAATAAAACTCTTTAAATTAGAAGTGAACAAAAGGTATTACACCAACTAAAGTCGGATATCTTGCAGTATCCCAAGGGCTTCTTGCCTCTGCAGTTTTACTATTCTTATCAAAAGAAACAGTAAACCATCCTCCCAATCCTGCCCCAGTATAAGAACTTGTCACATAATCATTTAACAACGTTCCAAATGTTTTTTCGTAATAATTTGTATAGCCGTGAGCGGAAACTTCTCCACCACCAGTAGTCATACCATCTCCAAAGGACACTTTTTCATATGCATCCATCAACTCACCCAAGGCTGGAATGTATAATTTACTGATATTACTTCCTAATGGGATGCTCGTTGCTATATATCCTCCAGCAACTCTACCAAAAAGATTGTTTCCATCTTCTGCTTTTACCGTTCCATCATTTGATCCACTTGCATCCCAGGACCAATGGTAACCTTGGCGGTCATTATTTCTTGCAGCTTCAGGATAAAGATATTGAGTTGTATTATTAGTCGGATTACTAGGCATCATAGAGATAGGAAATTGTACTCCACAGAGACCTCCACTCACAAGCATAGCAGTACCAGAGTTTATGGAGCCGTCATTATCTTTTATAACAAGTCCCATAATGTAGCCATGACCAGTCCTCTTGCTTAAAGGGTCACCTAAAAAACCTGTTGTTCCATCATCATATAGCACTTTATAATTATATTTCAGAGTTACCTTAAGCACGTATGACGCATTTTGAATGGCGTTGAAATATAAGGTAGATGCTTTCAATGTTATATTAGACATTGTTTTCTTATATATATAAACAGAAGGAATGTTTATAGATAAATTGTTCATATACGTTCCTGGGAGAATATAAACATAATCGCCTTGTGTGATATTATAAGATAAATCACTTGATTCTGTAGCAGGATAAGATGGAGAAAGAGTAGATTGAAGATTCGTATTTGCAGCAATAGAATTGTCTGTTATAAAAGAACCAGACGTAGCATCCAGAGTTATAGTTCCTGGTATCGTATTATTCGTTAATAGCCGCCCTTGTGCATTGAATGGCATATAGCCTGATATTTTAATACGCACACGTGTACCAACATGTTTCATTACGAAATCAACTTTTTGCTTTGCAGGAGTAGCAGTGATAACTTTTGTAGTAATACCGATACGAGCTGTACCTGCATCTGCACGATTTACAGTTAAATTGTTCCCACTGATGTTTACCTTGTCATTGCAACAATAGAAGGTATATGTTCCTGGATCAAGGCTTAGACTTTGGTTAGCACTAGTAGCTGTGAATATGTTGCTGGTAACAGTGCCTTTAAGTGTACCCTTCAGGACACCACTCTGATAAGCCAGAATCGTATAAGTACCATTCGACATACCAGCTGCACGTGTTGCAGGCTTGGCATCACGGGCTGTATCACGCTCAAGTGTAGTTTCAGCAAAGACATCGTTACCAAGGTCAATAGTATCTTTTGCAACTTCCAAAGATTGTTTTCCTGCACGAGTTACAGATACTTCTTCATCTGCATTGAAGTCTTCGTCAGTTAAAGTGAACGTGAGTTGCTGTTTTGAGTCCTCACTTCGCTTGTTGTCGAGATTATCATCACTTGAACAGGCAATAAACATACTTATAGTGATTATCGCTGTCAATAAAGAACTGATGTTTAATAAAATCTTCTTCATCTTATTTAATTTGTCGTTAATTTGTTTTCTTAATGATTATTCAACCCAAACATCACCAAAATCCACCTCTTGATCTTGCTTCCAATCTTCTTCTTGAGACGTCATCGGTGCTGGGGTAACCGATACGCAGAAGAATGCCTCTGACTTCATTTCATAAACGAGACACACTGGTCGTTCATAATCTTTCTTTTCTTGCTTTTTTCTCATTGCTTTTATTGATTAAAAATAGTTGTTATTTCGTGCTTAATTTCTCTATATTTCGGTTTAGGTACGGACACAAAAAAAGAACAAAGGAAACTTCTGAAAGTCCTTTGTTTACAGGGTTTGCGGCACGCTTCGCGCGCGCGTACGCGAGAAGAAAAAAATGTGTAATTTACGTCTGCTCTACTAGAGAGAGA